>CALMCK010000089.1 GCA_937862845.1 uncultured Burkholderiaceae bacterium
AAAATACGGGAATTCGCCGCCGCACAGTCCGCTAGCGCGATAAATATGTCACAATACGCGGCGTTTTTCGAGCTTTGTTTGAGGATAGCAATAAATTTAGACATTGATGGACATTTAATTAAGTAGAGATGAGTTATGAGCACAACAGACGTTTTGCAATCCCGTATTATCCCCCAAATCGCCACCGATTTGCAGATTCGTGTCGAACAAGTTCGCGCCACCGTTGAACTTTTAAGCGAAGGCGCGACAGTGCCCTTCATCGCGCGCTATCGCAAAGAAGTGACCATGGGTTTGGATGACACTCAGTTGCGCAATTTGGACGAACGCTTATCTTATCTGCGCGAGCTCGAGGAGCGCCGCGCGACGATTGTCAAATCAATTGACGAACAAGGCAAAATGACACCAGAGTTGTTTGCTGCCATTGATGGCGCAGCGACCAAGCAAACGCTGGAAGATTTGTATTTGCCATACAAACCAAAGCGCCGCACGCGCGCGATGATTGCACGTGAGGCAGGTTTGGAGCCTTTGGCTTTGGCTTTATTGGCCGACGCGACGATTGACCCAAACACGGAAGCGGCGAAGTACTTAAACCTGAACGCCGAAGTGCCGATTGCCGATGTGAAAGCCGCACTCGATGGCGCACGCGATATTTTGGCCGAAAATTTTTCAGAAAACGCAGAGCTGTTGGCCAATCTGCGCGGCTATCTCAACAAAAACGGCGTGCTCTACGCGGCCGTCGTCGCGGGCAAAGAAACCGAGGGGCAAAAGTTTCAAGACTACTTCGCCTACGATGAAAAACTCGCCACCGTGCCATCGCACCGCGCCCTCGCTGTGTTTCGCGGGCGCAACGAAGGCGTGCTGACCGCGCGCCTCGGTCTGTCTGCCGAGATGGAGGAAGTCACGCCTCATCCGTGCGAAACACAGATTGCTCAACAATTCGACATCAGCGACAAAAACCGCGCGGCCGATGCGTTTTTACTCAACTGCTGCCGCTGGGCATGGCGCGTCAAACTGCAACTGCACCTCGAAACCGACCTGCTCGGCGATTTGCGTGAAAAATCAGAAACCGAGGCCATCAATGTCTTTGGCCAAAACCTGCGCGATTTGCTGCTCGCCGCACCCGCAGGCCACAAAGCCATCATGGGCATCGATCCCGGCATCCGCACAGGTTGCAAAGTCGCCGTGATTGACTCAACCTCCAAACTGCTCGCCACCGACACCATCTACCCACATCAGCCGCGCAACGACTGGGATGGCTCACTGCACCGCATCGCCGTATTGGCGAAAATTCATAAAGTCCAGCTCATCGCCATCGGCAACGGCACGGCCAGCCGCGAAACCGAAAAACTCGCCGCCGACCTCATGAAAGCCCACCCAGAGCTCGGCCTGCAAAAAATCGTCGTCTCCGAAGCAGGCGCATCCGTTTATTCAGCGTCCGCGCTGGCCGCCGCCGAATTCCCAGACCTCGACGTGTCGATTCGTGGTGCTGTCTCCATCGCCCGCCGCTTGCAAGACCCGCTCGCCGAATTGGTCAAAATCGATCCAAAATCCATCGGTGTCGGCCAATACCAACACGACGTCAACCAGCGCGACTTACTGCGCGGTCTCGACGCCGTGGTTGAAGATTGCGTGAACGCCGTCGGCGTCGATGTCAACACGGCCTCCGCGCCCCTGCTCGCCCGCATTTCTGGATTGAACTCGATTCTCGCGAAAAACATCGTCGAATACCGCGACGCCAACGGCGCATTCCCCAACCGCAAAGCCCTCAAAAATGTGCCGCGCCTCGGTGAAAAAACCTTCGAGCAAGCCGCAGGATTTCTGCGCATCAACAACGAATCAGACGACGCCAACCCGCTCGACGCCTCATCCGTCCACCCCGAAGCTTATCCTGTTGTTGAAAAAATCCTCAACAAAATCAAACAAAGCATCAAAG
>CALMCK010000090.1 GCA_937862845.1 uncultured Burkholderiaceae bacterium
GATCAGAATGATCGCTGCGGTAGGGGCCAGGCTCGCGTCCAGCAGGCCCACCCGCACTGACCAATTGATAACAGCTGGTTTGGGTCCCAGCCGTCGTCGTACAGTCAACGATTTCAGGTGGTTGACTAAAAGCCCCTGCTTTGAATAGCGAGGTGTCCAGACCTTTAACAACGACGGCAGTTTCGGTAGACACTGCTTGATTTGCCGCATCCAAAGGCAAGCTACCACAACCCAACATGGCAAGAGAGCAAATGACCACGGCAGGGAAAAACCGTACTTTTTTGACCAAAGACAATTTCATAAAAACCTTTCTACACTCGCGGTGCGAATTGATTGACGAACCCTCATACAACAAGATGGGCATAGACGCATTGTATCGCAAATGAAAAAGCCCATGCTATAACAGGGCACGGGCTTAAGTCTCGATAAAAACTCTGGGCGTTACATCAACATACACCATCACGACACCCGCCAAAATCCATTGTCACACACCAACGCCACACCAAATGCCTCGGACAAAACCGCCGCACGCATCACATCCGCCACAGCACCTTGTGCCACCACACGACCCTCACCAAACACCAGCACATGCGATGCGAATGCCGCCACATGATTTAAATCATGTACAGCTGCGATCACAGCATGCGGCGCGGCGCACAGCTCATTGAGCAAGCGGCGCTGCCACACCAGATCCTGCGCGGACAGCGGCTCATCATATAGTGCCAACAGCGTCTCGCCACTGCGCAACACATTGGCAAACACCCACGTCAATCGCTGTCTTTCACCGCCAGACAAATGATGCAGCCACGCATTGCGGTGCTCGAGCAAACCAAATTCTCGCAGCGCCGCTTCTCGCCGCGCATCATCCGCATCGGGCGTGACGCTGCACAAAGCCTGCCACACCGTCACCGTAAAAGGCTCATCGTAGCGCTGCGGCACATACACACGCCGCAGCGCTTGTGAGCGTGCCGACAACTCAGACAACGGCGCGTCGCCCAGCGTCACATGCGTGCGCATACCAGCATTCAGTCCGAGCAATGCATGCAAGACACTGGACTTGCCCGAGCCATTCACACCGAGCAACGCCCACTTCTCGCCCACGCGCACCGTCCAATCAAACGGCTCGATGACCACACGCTTGCCATGGACGACACTCAATTGACGAACACTTAACACACTCATGCCGCCCCCGACTTTAAACGCGCAATCAAACGCCACGCCAACAATGGCGCACCGATGGCCACTGTAAACAAACCGACGGGCAACTGCAACGGCGCCACCAAAGTGCGCGCCAACACATCCGCCAACACCAACAACACCCCACCCCACAGTGCGCACAGCGGCAACACCACACGCATGTTCGCCGAGAAGTGTCGCGCGCCAATCGCTTTGACGACATGCGGCACAATCAAGCCAACAAAGCCAATCGCACCCGCCTCCATCACCGCCAGCGCCGTCGCCACGCCCGAGAGCAATAACAACTGCAAACGCACCCGCTCGACATCCACCCCAGCACTGTGCGCCATCACTGCGCCGCGCATCAATGCGGCCATCGGTCGTGCCAGCCGCATGGACAAAAACAAACACAACCACACACCACACCACGCAACATAGTGCGAGCCAGCACCCGCCAAATCACCGAGCATCCAAAACAGCGCACCGCGCATCACACGATCGGGCAGCAACAATAAAATCGCGCTCACACCCGCCGTCAAAAACGCCGCCAATAAAATCCCCAACAGCAGCATCACCGTCACATCGCCCTCAAGCCGCGCATAACGCCGCATCGCCGCATACATCATCGCCAACACCGCCAGCGCACCGAACAGCGCCGCGCCCTGCAGCAGCCACCACGACGCGCCAAACAACATGCCGAGCAGCACGCAAAACGACGCACCCGACGCCGCGCCGAGCATATACGGCTCCGCCAGTGGATTGCGCATCAACACCTGCAACATCACGCCCGACAAAGCCAACAAACCGCCCACACCAAACGCTGCCAACACGCGCGGCAAACGCAATTGCACAAACACATCGCGCGGCAAATCAGATGCTTGAAACAACAAAGCAAATGCCAACACCGCACACGCCGCCCCCACAGAACCGAGCAAAGCAAAACGCACAAGCGTGATGGCTTGTGCGTTGGGGCTGCGATTGAGTTTTTGTTTCGAGGTCATGGAGACTGCCATAAACTTAAAAAACGGTCATTCCCGCTTGGGCTAGCGGGAATGACGTTTTTTGATTGTGATTTTATAAATACATGTTTGACTGACTCATCAACCCACGAACTTATTTATTTAAACGATGGCTGATATTGCAATGACAACAACACCGTGCGCGGCGTGCCATTGTAGCCATACAGCGTTTGGTAGTGACGGTTAAACAAATTGTTCAACGTCAAACCAATTTTCACGTCCTTCACTGGCGCATAGTAAATCGCTGCGTTGACCACGCCAAAACCTGCCACACGGGTTTTACCGACATCACTCATGTGACTTTGCACTGTCCAGTCAATTTGCCCATTCCATTTACCGATGGTTTTTCCCACGCCCAGACTGCCGATGACGCGCGGTTGGCGCAACAGGCGCACACCCGTGTCGCGGTTTTTCACCGATTGATAGGTCAGCCCCAGATTGACATCGAAGCCATACATATTCATCCAACCGTGATACTCAACACCCATCGCACGAGCGCGGCTGATGTTCACGGGCAAATAGGTCAATGCATCCGTACCGATTTTATCGCGGTACAGCGTATTAAATCCCGTGACGCGCATGCCGTAACCTTCATCGGCATACTGTAAACCGAGCTCAGTGTAGTTGGCGTGCTCTGCCTTTAACTTTGGATTTGAGTAACCTGGATAATAGAGCTCGTTAAAATTCGGTGCAGCAAAACCATTGCTGTAACCCGCAATCACGCGGAGTTTGGGCGCGAGATCAAAACTGTAATGGACAGCACCCGTGTTTTCACGTTTCATGCCAGTGAGTTTATCTGTGCGCGCATTGAGTTGCAGGTGGTGGCGGTCTTTGTCCAGAGTGTAACCTGCCCACAGGCTGTTTGTGCTGCGCGTGGTGTTGTCATACATCGTGTCCGAAGACAGGCGTTGATTGCTGCGCGAAACCCCTGCGACCCATTCACCAAGCTGTGTGTGAATGTCGTTTTGCCAAGAGATTTCTTGAGTGCTGGTTTTGTAATACGACTCGCCCGTGCCATAAAAAACAGGTGAATTAAAGTCATTCGAGCGGTCGGTGTATTGCGAGACACGCAAATGTGAACGCCAGTTGTCCATGATGCGGTTGTCGCTGTACAGCGACGCGCTGGTCACTTGGGTTTTGTTAAACTGTATCGAGTCTGCAGTGCCGTATGCGCTGTCGTATTGGTTTTTGCCACGCGTGTCCAACAGGCGCACGCCGAACTCATTGTTTTCATTTGGACGATAACGGATATTTGCGTTAAGGCTTTCGCTTTTATAACCATCCTTATCTGGATTGACATTGCCGTATGCATTGACTTTTTTCATCGCTGCAGCATTCTGCGCGCTGATCGCTTTAATCTCTTCGTGCGAGACGCCAAATGTCGCAGACAGTTTTTCACCCGCTAAATTCAGCTGTGCCGAGGCTTGCCGTTGACCTGCATTGCCACCCGCAATGCGCAAATTTGCACCACTCGTGTTTTGAACACGACGAGTGAAAATCTGCACCACGCCACCAACCGCTTGCGAGCCGTACAACGTCGAGACATTGCCGCGCACGATTTCGATGCGCTCAATCGCAGACAATGGCAACTGCTCGAGCGCCGCCGTACCCGCCGACAAATTATTCATCGGCACACCATCAATTAAAATCAAGGTGTGGCGCGGCTCACCACCACGAATCGACACACCAGACAATGAGCCTTGACCACCATTTTGGCGTATCGACACACCCGACTGTGTGCGCAGCAAGCTGAGCACATCCTGCGCGGGGCTTTGTTCAATCGCCTCACGGTCAATCACACTCGTGTGCGGCAACGTGTCCGTCACCACTTGCTCGGTGCGCGATGCCGTCACGACCACCGTGGGCTGCGCATCATCGCTGGTTTGTGCCGAAGTCACGCCACTGGCGGCCAAAAGGGTAAAAGTCACCAGCGCACGAATGGCGTGGTGGCGCGTCGTCACAGACGCGACTTGATGTAGATCAGTCATATATTCCTCAACTTTGCGACCCGCAAAGAATGGATGGGAGAATGCGGCTTGAATACTCAAACCACGCGTATCGGCAGGTCTCCGGACTGGCCCATCACGCCCAACACCTTCCCATCTGCGTCGCGCAGTCGATTCGATATCGACCCACGTGTTCAAACAGTGGCTTACATTGAGCGCTGATGTTTTAAGCTTCAACATCAGGGCATACCGTTGCGGGTGCAGCATGGTCGGTTGTGTATCAACCGCCAATTTCCCTTAAAACGCCCCATCATGGGCGTCACCGACAAGTCTCGCACTTTACGGCACATGGCCAAAAAAAGCAATGGCATATGGCCACGCGCCCGCATCGTTTTCGAGTAAAATACCCGCAAGCACCCCAAAAGCCGCGCCGCATAAAACCACAGCTGCTTTTTGACACTTCATCAAAAAAACCACACCATGCTCGCATTGCTCAAAACCCTCGAAGAAAAGTTATCCAAACTCATCGCCCACGCCAACGCGCTGCGCGCTGAAAACCAAAGCCTGCGCCGCGAAAACACAGATTTGCGCGAACAACACAAAGCACTGACCGAGCGCATGACACAGGCCCAAGGCCACATTGACTCAGTCATCTCTCAACTAGAACACGCCGAACCCACCACAACGAGCCCCCAATGAATTCACCCAAAGAAACCCTCAACGTCAACATCCTCGGCCGCAGCTATACCCTGCTGTGCGCACCCGACGAAAAAACCTCTCTGTTGTCCGCCGTCACACTGGTTGACCAAAAAATGAGCGCGATTAACCAACAAATGGGCATGTCCAGCCACGACAAAATCGCGGTGTTCGCCGCCCTACAAATCGCACACGAACTGCTGCAACACAATCTGCACAACAGCGCCAGCGTCGAAGCCTCAAAGCGCATTGACCACATGAGTCAAGCCATTGACACGGTGCTGACTTCCACACAAACCTCAACGTCATCATCCTAGTTTTTCACTCGCCTGATGGACTTTATCGGCGCATTTGAGCGCCGATTTTTGCAAGTATTTATATCGAGCAACACATGCCACTCATCACCCGAACGCCACGCACAGCGCAGCTTGCCCTGTTTTCAATCTTTGTGTCTTTTGGCCTGATGTGCGGCCTGTGGGCGGCAGCGATTCCTTTACTGCAAACACGACTGAGCTTGCCCAACGACATGCTCGGCGCGAGTATATTTTGCTTCGGACTCGGCGCTGTGCTGGCCACTTTTGTCGTACCAAAATACATTGCACGCCATCAAACGCGCCCCGTGATGCTGGTCGGTGGCTGCGTGATGTGGGTGTTTTTCATTGCATCGCTCAACGCACCGACCGTCGCGTTGCTGATGCTGCTTTTAGCGGGCGTGGGCTTTGGTTGCGGCATACTCGACACCAGCATGAACAGCCACGCATTCACGGTGGAGCACCATCTGGGCAAGCCCACTCTCTCAAAACTGCACGGCGGCTTCAGCTTGGGCGGCGTATTGGGCAGCGGCACCGTTGCGTGGCTCATTCATCAAAATTTTTCGGTGAATGGCGGCATACTCATCATCGCAGCCCTCGCCGTCTGGGGACTTTTTTACGCCAAAAACCTCTGCTACCCAACCGACTTACAACCAAATGACAGCACCAACGCCATCACCACAACGGCCCGCGTGCCACGCGCATTGATTGTGGTGGCGGTGTTGACGGCAATTACGTTTTTCTCCGAAGGCTCTGTCAGCGATTGGGCTGGCCTGTTTTTGCGCGATGAAAAATCCGCCAGCGCCACACAAACCGCACTGTCATACGGCGCATTTGCCACCGGCATGACCATCGCTCGTTTCTTGGGCGACGGCATGCGCGCACGCTTTGCCACCATGCCATTCTTATACGTCAGCAGTGCGTTTGCCTGCTTGATGATGACGGTGTTTGTGCTCTCGCCATACCCCACGCTCGCGCTGATTGCGCTTTTGGGTGCAGGCTTGGGCTATGCCAATGTCGTGCCATTATTGTTTGTCCGCGCGGCCAACATCGACGGCATCTCCAGTGCGCGCGGCGTGGCGTTCGCTGCAGGTCTGGGCTACGCCAGCCTGCTCGGCGGTCCCGCCCTGCTCGGCTACATCGCCGAACACGCAGGCCTCCATGCTTCGTTTATGCTGGTGGTTTTGGGTAGTTTGCTGATTGTGTTCGAAAGCCGTAGCCATATTCATAAAAAACAAGCCTAACACCTCACGTCGAAGCGCCGCTTGCCCTTTAAAACACGGCTTTCCAGCCTTAAAACACACTCTTCTCACAAGCCACTTGTGTCGCGCAAATTTGTTTGCTATAATCGCACCTCTTTAGGCGGATAGCTCAGTTGGTTAGAGCGCCACGTTGACATCGTGGAGGTCGTTGGTTCGAACCCAATTTCGCCTACCAATTTTATTCAATGATTGCGAGTGCTTTGATGAGCGTTGCTGTTTTGTTCTCAACCACAACCACCACGCAACGCTTTGCGCGGTGAGCAGTCATTGATGATATAAAATGCGGCTCACACTTGTGAGCCGTTTTTTTTTGCTTTCACGTTGCTTATTAATTTTAGAGGTTTGCCATGATTCAGATCACTTTGCCCGATGGTTCTATCCGCTCATTCGATGCTGCGGTGACCGTTCACGACGTCGCTTTGAGCATTGGCGCTGGTTTGGCGAAAGCCGCTTTGGCGGGGCGGGTTGACGGAGAGTTGGTCGACACGTCATTTTTGATGGAGAAAGATTCGAGCCTCGCGATTGTCACGGACAAAGACGCGGATGGCCTGGACACGATTCGCCACTCGACGGCGCATTTGTTGGCGTATGCTGTGAAATCTTTGTTCCCCGATGCGCAAGTGACGATTGGCCCGGTGATTGAAAACGGCTTCTACTATGACTTCGCCTACAAGCGCCCATTCACACCAGAGGATTTGGTGGCGATTGAAGCAAAAATGGCCGAGCTGGCCAAAAAAGACGAGCCGGTCACGCGCGAAGTTTGGACGCGCGATGATGCGGTTGAATTTTTTAAAGGCATTGGCGAGGATTACAAAGCCGAAATCATCAGCAGCATCCCTGCCGACCAAAACATCAGTCTGTACCGCGAAGGCGATTTCATCGACCTGTGCCGCGGCCCACACGTGCCATCGACGGGCAAGCTCAAAGTATTTAAACTCATGAAAGTCGCGGGCGCGTACTGGCGCGGCGACTCAAACAACGAAATGCTCCAGCGCATTTACGGCACCGCATTCGCCAAAAAAGAAGAGCTCGCGCAATACCTGCACATGCTCGAAGAAGCCGAAAAACGCGACCACCGCAAGCTGGGCAAATCTTTAGATTTGTTCCACATGCAAGACGAGGCACCCGGTTTGGTGTTTTGGCACGCGAAGGGCTGGACGATTTGGCAAGAAGTCGAGCAATACATGCGCGCCGTCTATCGCGACAACGGCTATCAAGAAGTCAAAGGCCCGCAGATTCTCGACCGCACCCTGTGGGAAAAAACAGGCCACTGGGAAAACTACAAAGACAATATGTTCACCACCGAATCGGAAAACCGCAGCTACGCGCTCAAGCCGATGAACTGCCCAGGTCATATTCAGATTTACAACACAGGCCTGCACTCATACCGTGACTTGCCACTGCGTTACGGCGAATTTGGTCAATGCCATCGCAACGAATCCTCTGGCGCACTGCACGGCATCATGCGCGTGCGTGGCTTCACCCAGGACGACGGCCATATTTTTTGCACCGAAGAACAAATTCAAGCAGAAGTCTCAGCCTTCAACGCATTGACCCGCAAAGTCTATGACGACTTCGGTTTTCACGACGTCGCCGTCAAGCTCGCCCTGCGCCCAGAGAATCGCATCGGCTCAGACGATGCGTGGGATGTGACCGAAAACGCCATGCGCGAAGCCATCCGCGCATCGGGTGTCGAATGGGAAGAGTTACCAGGCGAAGGCGCATTTTACGGTCCGAAAATCGAATATCACCTCAAAGACTCCATCGGCCGCTCATGGCAATGTGGCACCATGCAAGTCGACGCATTCATGCCAGAACGCCTCGGCGCGACCTACATTGACGAGAACG
>CALMCK010000091.1 GCA_937862845.1 uncultured Burkholderiaceae bacterium
CGCATTCATTACAGTTGCTATAGAATGCTTCAGATTTGAGTGGTGAATTTGATACAGACTGCATCCTTACGACCCTGCACCATGGATTGTTTAGACGTGCATTAATCAAAGTCGATCCTTTGTGAATCAACGACACCTTAAGTCAATTGGCCGACACGACCACAGCCGAGGTGAATTTATCTCGATGTGATTTAAACCGTTGCCTATTCACGTTACAATACCGTTTAAAAATAACCACGGAGCGCACCATGACCCACATTGACCTGATTCAACCCGATGATTTCCACGTGCATTTTCGCGATGATGCGGCGCTTGAGTTTACGGTGGCGCACACGGCGCGGCAGTTTGCCCGTGCGATGGTGATGCCTAATTTGAAGTCGCCTGTGGTGTCGACACGTTTGGCGGCGGAGTATCTGGCGCGCATTGCTGCGGTGGCGCCGAGCGGCTTTGAGCCGATGATGACGCTGTATCTGACGGATAAAACCAGTGTGGGCGACATCAATTGCTCGGTGGCGAATAACATCAAAGGCTTGAAGCTGTATCCTGCGGGTGCGACGACGAATTCGGATGCGGGTGTGACGTCGCTGGAGAAATGCGCGGGTGCGCTGGAGAAGATGGAGGCGTTGGGTTTGCCGCTGTTGGTGCATGGTGAGGTGACGGATGCGGATGTGGATATTTTTGACCGTGAGGCGGTGTTTATTGACCGTGTGTTGATTCCGTTGCGTCGCCGTTATCCAAAATTAAAAGTGGTGTTTGAGCACATCACGACGGCGCACGCGGCGGAATATGTGGCGAGCTCGGAGGAGGGCATTGCGGCGACCATCACGGCGCATCATTTGCTCTATAACCGCAATGCGATGCTGGTCGGCGGGATGCGGCCGCATTATTTTTGCTTGCCGATTCTCAAACGTGAGTCGCACCGTGAGGCTTTAATCGCGGCGGCGACGAGTGGTAATCCGCGCTTCTTCCTCGGCACGGACAGTGCGCCGCACGCACAGAGCGCGAAGGAGTCGGCGTGTGGCTGCGCGGGTTGCTACACGGCGCTGCATGCGATGGAGCTATATGCGACGGCATTTGAGCAGGCGGGCGCTTTGGACAAACTTGAAGAGTTCGCGAGTTTGAATGGCGCGGCGTTCTATGGCCTGCCTGTGAATGAGCGGCGAATTCGTTTGGTGAAAGAAGATTGGGCTGTGCCTGCTGATTTGCCTTTCGTCGATGGGCAAAAGTTAATTCCGTTGAATGCGGGCGAGACGATGGGGTGGAAGTTTGCGGGGTTGGTGGATTGAATGATTAAGTGGGTTGAAATCAAACACAACATCGCGTAGGGCGGCTTGCCCTCAAGCCGCCATCTGTGCAAATCGGGCGTGTGTCCACAACTCGCTTTGCCCGAAGACCAAAACATCAACAACCAATCTTTTCACATTCAAGCGACATGGGCGCACGAACATGGCGGCTTGAGGGCGAGCCGCCCTACGAGGTTGGTGTGGTTTTTTATTCGATGCTTTCCCATATTTTGTCCTTATTATTTTTTAATGTATGAACCATGCCTTTGCCTCTTTCCGAACAATCCATCATCAATTGGTCTGCGCCGTGGTTGGCGCATTTGCCGTCTGTGTGCCGCGAGGTGGCGTCGTCTGCCGATTTAAAAGCCGCTTTGAATGCGGCTTTGTTGCATTCTGCTGCGCCTGTTTTGTCGGGCGGCGGTCTGCCTCTGCACTTTATCGCGCAGGCCGATTTGCCTGCGGGTGCGGCGTATGAGTCGCACATTCACGCGACGGGTGGTGTGCCGACACGGTTAAATTTGCATGATTTTTTCAATGCGTGCATTTGGCTGACGTTCCCCAAAACCAAGGCGGTGTTGAACGCGCGGCAGGCGGCGCAGATTGAGCTGCTCGGTGTGACCCATGAGCGCGGTATGGCGCGCGATGCGTTGACGCTGTTTGATGAAAACGCGGCGATTTTGGTGGCGTCGGATGCGCGGATTTCGGATGCGCTGCGCCGATTTGATTGGGGCAATGCCTTGATTGCGCCGCGCGCGCATTGGGATGAACCCTTTCACCCACGCGCGGATGCGCGGGCGGCGCTGTATGGTTTTGGGCATGCATTGCTCGAAAAACTCACGCAGCCGCGCAAGGCGATGTGCGCGCACACTTGGGTGATTGAGGTGGCGGCGGATTGGTTTGCGTTGCCATTGCACGCGCGCTTGGCGGATTTGGATGCGCGGTTGGCGGCGCAGCTGGCGGTGATTGAGCTCAACCCGCGTGATTTTTGCCCGTTGCCTGTGTTGGGCGTGCCGCATTTTGATGCGGACAATGCGGATGAAACGTTTTACAATGACGCGCGGGTGTTTCGCAGCGGGCGTTTGCGGTTATCGCAGTTGTAGGGTGGGCAGTGCCCACCAGTACCACGCACTACCCATGCGTCTTTTCTGTGCAAGGGTTTGGTGGGCAATGCCCACCCTACGCCAATTTATTTTACAATCTTTTTCGAGGGCACACCATGGCAGTCAATTTTCCCAACATCACCGCTGAGCAACTCCACCCCGTCGCGGGCGTCGAGCTCGGTTTCGCGCAAGCTGGCATCCGTAAAGCGGACAAAAAAGATGTGCTGGTGATTCGCCTCGCCGAGGGCGCAACGGTCGCGGGTGTGTTCACGACCAATGCGTTTTGTGCCGCACCAGTGACCTTGTGCAAAACGCACCTCGCTTTGAACCAAGGCATCCGCGCACTGCTGGTCAACACAGGCTGCGCGAACGCAGGCACGGGCGCGCTCGGATTGGCGAATGCAGAATCGAGCTGTGCTGAACTGGCGGGTTTGCTCGGTTGCGACGCGACACAGATTTTGCCGTTCTCCACAGGCGTGATACTCGAACATCTGCCGATGGATAAATTACTCGCGGGTTTACCCGCAGCGATTACAAATCTAAAACAAGACAACTGGCACAACGCCGCGCAAGCGATCATGACCACCGACACGCTGCCCAAAGCGGCGTCACGTCAAATCAACATCAACGGCACGACCATCACACTCACAGGCATATCCAAAGGCGCGGGCATGATTAAGCCCAACATGGCGACCATGCTCGGCTACGTCGCAACCGATGTCGGCATCGCACAAAATGAATTAAACGCACTGGTAAAAACCGTCGCCGACGCGTCATTTAACAGCATCACCATCGACGGCGACACCTCAACCAACGACTCATTCATCGTCATGGCGTCTGGCGCAAGCGGCGTTTTTGTCTCGCAAGGCACAGCAGAGTTTGAGCAATTCGCCGACGCACTGCAAAGCATTTCCACCGAGCTCGCCCAACTCATCGTGCGCGACGGCGAAGGCGCGACGAAGTTCATGAGCATCGTCGTGCAAGGCGCACAAAACAAAACCGAAGCCAAACGCATCGCCTACAGCGTCGCGCACTCGCCACTGGTCAAAACCGCCTTCTACGCCAGCGACCCGAACCTCGGCCGCATCCTCGCCGCCATCGGCTACGCGGGCGTCAAGGATTTGAATGTCGATGCGATTGATTTATACCTCGACGATGTGCACGTCGCCACGCAAGGCGGACGGCATCCTGACTACACCGAAGCCATGGGCCAAGCCGTCATGAACCAAGCCGAAATCACCGTGCGGATTGTTTTGAACCGAGGCAACGTCGATGACACCGTGTGGACGTGTGATTTTTCGCATGAATATGTGAGCATCAATGCAGATTATCGGAGCTAAAGCACCCGCCCCACATCCCACGTAGGGCGGCTTGCCCTCAAGCCGCCATCTACGCAAACCGATGCAATTGGCAACAAGCAAATACCCCGTACACAATCTATTGGCATGCATGTTTCATCATGGATTCAAACGACATGGACATGACCGAAGGCGGCATGAGGGCAAGCCGCCCTACGATAAATGGAATGCACTCAATGAGCAATTTTCGGCGCAATTACCAAGCAGGCGGCACATACTTTTTCACCGTCGTGAGTAAAAATCGTGCGCCGATTTTCACCGAGCCACACGTCTGGGCATTGCTCAAAGAAGGCATCAGTCTCGCCCGGGCGAACCGCCCCTTTGAAATTGATTCGTTGGTTTTATTACCCGACCATCTACACACCATCTGGACGCTGCCCGAAGGTGATTTTAACTATTCAGTCCGCTGGCAAGAAATCAAACGATGGGTATCGCGCCAACTTGGACACAGTATTTGGCAACCGAGGTTTTGGGAGCACACCATTCGTGACGAGCGTGATTTTCAGCAGCACATGGATTATGTGCATTACAATCCTGTCAAACACGGCTTGAGCAACACCGCCGCCGATTGGGCTTATTCTACATTTCACCGACACGTCAAACTCGGTAACTACCCACCTGATTGGGACGGCGCAAATGAGTTAGAAATCCCATACGATGACTAAACCGCCGACGTAGGGCGGCTTGCCCTCAAGCCGCCGTTTGTGCAAACCGACACCGCATCAATAAGCGCATGTGCCCGCACACTGATATGTGCATGCATCGCTCACCGTCAATTCAGTCGGCATGGATGTTCAAGCTTGGCGGCTTGAGGGCAAGCCGCCCTACGATAATTGAGCCACAAAAAATTCCAACAGAGAAATATATGAACCCAGAACTCCTCAACCACACCCTCACTCAACTCTCCGACACCCTCGCACGTGCCAATCTTTTATTGCCGAGCACGGCGCAGGACGTCGATTGGTCGGCGCATGCGTATCTGTGGCAGGTGCGCCACGGGCGCGGCTTCCTCGAAGGCCTCAAAGACCCACGTTTACAAAACCTCGATGAGTTGCAATCGATTGACCGCCAAAAAAATGCGGTGCTGCAAAACACTTTGCAGTTCATCCACAAACTACCTGCGAACCACGTCTTGCTGACGGGTGCGCGTGGCACGGGCAAGTCGTCTTTGGTGCGCGCGTGTTTGGCTGAGTATGCGGCGCAGGGTTTGCGCGTGATTGAGGTGGAGAAGGACCATCTGGGTGATTTGCCGCAGATTGTTGATTTGATTCGGCATCGGCCCGAGCGCTTCATTGTGTTTTGCGATGATTTGGCTTTTGAAGCGCAGGACTCGGGTTATAAATCGTTGAAAACGGTGCTCGATGGTTCGTTTAACGGCTACGCGGAAAACGTGCTGGTGTACGCGACGTCAAACCGCCGTCATTTGTTGCCCGAATACGATTCGGACAATGTCGGTTACTCGCACCCGTCTGATTCTGAGCTGCATCCGTCGGAAACGGTGGAAGAAAAAATCGCGTTGTCTGAGCGCTTTGGGCTGTGGTTGAGTTTTTATCCGTTTAAGCAAAACGATTATTTGAGCATTGTCGATGCGGCGTTGAGTCGTTTTGGCTGGGTCGCTTCGAGCGATGATGATGCGGCGGACATGCGCGCGGCGGCGTTGCAGTTCACCCTTGAGCGTGGTTCGCGCAGTGCGCGGGTGGCGCAGCATTTCGCACGGCAGTGGGCAGGTGCGGCGGCGTTGGCGAAAACCTGACCCTTCGCCACACGTTTTTTGATGCGCGCTGTGTCCCGCGATTGGCGGCGCTCATGGCGGCTGTGATTTCCTAATTATTTTTTGATAAGTGACCATGACCACAAAAATCATTGATGTCGCCGTCGGTGTTTTGATTCATTCAAACAACGAGGTTTTATTTGCACAACGACCAGAGGGCAAACCGATGGCGGGCTACTGGGAATTTCCGGGTGGCAAACTGGAGCTCGGTGAGTCGGTGCACGATGCGCTCGCCCGTGAGCTGCATGAGGAAATCGGCGTGGACATCGGCGCATCCGAGCACTGGCGCATGATTGAGCACGTTTACCCACACGCGCATGTGCGGTTGCATTTTCAAATCATTCGTGCGTGGACGGGTGACATGCACGGCAAAGAAAACCAAGCCTTGCACTGGCAAGCCCTGCGCTTTAATCCCGATGGCCGTTTATACGCGCCCGACACGCAGCCGATTTTGCCTGCGACCGAGCCATTGTTGCCTGAGCTGGCGGATTTTTTAGCGCGTTGATGGGTCGTCACATGGTCAGTGACATTTGACCCCAACCAGATAACTGCATCAATCGCTCAAGCGCATAACCGCCAATCAATGAGTTGCCTTTCGCATCGAGCTCGGGTGACCAAACGCTGACGGTGCCGATGTTTGGCACAACGGCGACAATCCCACCACCGACGCCTGTTTTCAACGGCAAACCAATCCGATAAGCATAATCACCCGCCGCGTCGTAAGCGCCGCAGGTGAGCAGCAACGCATTGACGCGTCGTGCGGCTTCGCGGCTCAAAACCTGATCACCGCTGCCAATGTCCAAGCCATCGTTGGCCAAAAACATCGCCGCTTGCGCGAGCTGTGCGCAGGTCATTTCGGTGGCGCACTGACGGCAATAGTTATCGAGCACGGTTTCGGGCGCGTTGGCGAAGTTGTCAAAACTTTTCATGAAATAAGCAATCGCCATGTTGCGATACGAAGTGTCGCGTTCGCTGCGCGCCACGGCCACATCCCAGTTCAAATCAGGCGCATCGGTGAGTCGACGTAAGAAATTCAACAGCGCCAAATCCAAATGCGCGTAACGACTGGTGAGGATGTCGGTGACCACCAGCGCGCCCGCGTTGATGAAGGGATTGCGCGGCACACCGCGCTCGGACTCAAGCTGCACCAAAGAGTTAAATGCCTTGCCCGATGGCTCGCGGCCGACGCGCTGCCAAATGTCGTCGCCAACCAGCTTGAGCGCGAGCACGAAAGTAAATAGTTTGGAAATGCTTTGTATCGAAAACGGCACGTGCGCATCGCCGACCGAATGGTGTGTGCCATCAATCATGGCGACCGCCATGCCGAACTGGCGCGGCGGCACGCCCGCGAGTTCTGGGATGTAGTCGGCCACGCGGCCTTTGCCAAACAATGCTTGGATTTCGGTTTCGATGGTGGTGAGCCATTGCTCAACGGGATAGGACATATTTAACAATGTGTTGGGTGGAAAGTTCATTATGGTACCGTGAACACGCCATGAGCGCGCCTATTTGTCAGGCTTTTTGTTACAATGTCGCTTCTGATAAGCGCTTGATTTTAAAGGGCGCAACTTATTTTTAGGGATTAACCATGGCGCTGCATTTTTTTCACCTCAACAAAAGCACGGTGTTCGCACTGCTGCTCGCCACTGCTTGGGCAGGCACGTCGGTGGCGTGGGCACAGAACGTCGAGCCAAGCTCAAGCACCACCTCGAGCAGCGCCAGCACACGCACAGCAAGCACTGCACCAACGGCACAGCGCGAAAAAATCGGGCTGGTGTTGTCTGGCGGTGGCGCGCGTGGCTTGGCGCACCTCGGCGTGCTGCGTGAGCTTGAGCGCCAGCACATCCCCATCGACTACATCGCGGGCACCAGCGCGGGCGCTTTGATTGGCGGCATGTACGCATCGGGATTGAGTGTTGATGAGATTGAACTGCGCATCAAGGATTTGGATTTACAGGCCATTTCATTTGCAACAGAGGATCGCCGCAAAACCACACAAAACCGTCGCAATCTCGACTACCAAGCCAACAATGCCCTCGACGTGAGTGTCTCTGACAGCGGCGGCGTCTCGCTGCCCATCGCCATTTCAGATGGCACACAAGTCGAAGCGGTCTTGCGCGACATCCTCAAAGACCGCCCCTACGACATAGACTTTGACAAGCTGCCGATTCCATTTCGCGCCGTCGCCTCCGATCTGGCCACGGGTAAAATCGTCGTGATTAAAAACGGCCAAATGGCGCAAGCCTTGCGCGCCAGCATGGCGATTCCCGGTGTGTTTGCCCCTGTTGCCAAAGGCGACCAACTGCTGGTCGACGGTATGGTGGCACGCAATCTGCCCGTCGATGTCGCCCGCCAAATGGGTGCCACCCGCATCATCGCGGTCGATGTCGGCTCAGACCTGCGCACCAAAGATGAGCTCAACAGCGTGGTCGCTGTCTCGGATCAAATCGTTGGCCTGCTGGTCAAACGCAATGTCGATGAACAGGTCGCGACCCTGACCCAAAAAGACATCCTCATCCGCCCGCCGCTGGGCAAGCTCAGCAATCTTGACTTCAAATCCGCCCATGCCGCGATTAAAATCGGCGAAACTGCTTTAGAATCCCCCGCCATGCGCCGCCAACTCGCCAGCATGGCCGTCCAACCAAGCACGTATGCGCAGCGCATGAGCGGACACCACGCAGTGGCCGCAAGCGACACCAACAACATCACCATTGATTTTGTTCGCGTCGAAACCAATGGTCTGGCCAGTCCCGCCGCCCTTGGGTCGCAATTGGAAATGCAAGCAGGGCAAACATTCAACATCGAGCATGTCAATCAAGACATCGACACCCTCATGACCAGCGGACGCATCAGCCTCGTGCGCTATGCCATCAACCGCGTTGGCGAACACAACGAATTGGTCTACCAAGTCACCGAAAAAGATGGCGCCACCAATGCCGTGCGCGCAGGCCTCGAAGTCGAAGGCGATTCAGCGACCAACCAACAATTCACATTGCACGTCTCGCACCGTAAAGTCTGGCTCAACCGCTTGGGCGGCGAATGGCGCAATCATTTGGCACTGGGCAAAACCACGATTTTAAGCAGCGAGTTAAACCAACCATTGACCACCCGTGGCAACGTCTATGTTCGCCCATCGGTCAAGCTCACCTACGAAAAACACCCCGTCTACATCGGCAATGATTTGGCCAGCGAATACAACGTCTCACGCATCGAATACGGCTTCCTCGCAGGCACGCCGATACAGCGCATCGGCGAATGGGGCGTGGGCGCATCGCGCCGCCGCGTCAGCGTCTCGGGCAACAAAACCAACCCCGCCGTCATCATACCGAGCGACAGCGTCTGGCGCACCACCCTCGATGCCCAACTCACCCTCGACCAGCTCGATGACGTGGCACTGCCGACCGAAGGCTACTTCCTGCGCAGCTATGCACGCATCTCACCCCAATCAAACAACGGCTCACGTTTTTGGCAAACCGGCCTACAAACCCTGTGGGCAAAGTCGCTGCGCCAGCACACCATTAACCTCCGATTTGAAGCAGGCGCCAGCAACAACAATCGCAGCGTTTACTTCTCGCCTTACAACCTCGGCGGCTACCAACGCTTATCGGGCTATTCACAAAACCAATTCCTCGGCAACTACATGGCCTTCGGCAGCGCCACCTACCGCTACCGCACCGCCTATGCTGTCCTGAACAACCCACTCTACATCGGCGCCTCACTCGAAGCGGGCAACACTTGGGCCAACCGTGACGACATCGGCCACCGCTTGCGCTACTCCGCCAGCTTATTTGGCGCACTCAACACACCAATCGGTCCCGCACAAATCGGCGTCGGTATCTCACCAAAAGGCAACGCACGCTTTTACTTTTTCCTGGGCCGCACATTTAGTGAGACACCGTGACAAGCAATATGACTTTGACCAACGCATTGGCCAAAGTCGCCCAACCATTTAAATTATTCGAGCCATGACATTTATAGACCAACTCACACTCGCTTGGCAAAGCCAAAATTCATTGCTCTGCGTCGGCATTGACCCCGACGTGGGCAAACTGCCTACACCGTTGCGCGGCCTCTCGACCGAGGATGCTTTTTTTCAATTTGGCAAAGCCATCATTGATGCAACCGCGCCACATGTGTGCAGTTTTAAACCGCAAATCGCTTATTTCGCCGCCCACAGCGCCGAGGATGTGTTGCAAGACCTCATCACATACAGCCACGAACAGCACCCACACATCCCCGTCATTCTCGACGCCAAACGCGGCGACATCGGCAGCACGGCCGCGCAGTATGCCGCCGAGGCTTTTCGCCGTTACCGCGCGGACGCGGTCACGGTCAACCCATACATGGGACGCGACTCGGTCGAGCCATATCTTGAGTACGCCGAAAAAGGCGTGATTATTTTATGCCGCACCTCGAATGCGGGCGGCTCGGACGTGCAGTTTCTCAATGTGCAAATCGGCAATGAAGTCAAACCGCTGTACCAGCACATTGCCCAACTCGTCGCCCACGAGTGGAACAGCACAGGCCAATGCGCCCTCGTGGTGGGCGCAACATATCCAGATGAGATTCGTGCCGTGCGCAGCATCGTCGGCGACATGCCGCTTTTGATACCGGGCATCGGCGCACAAGGCGGCGACCTCGCCGCCACACTCGATGCAGGCCTCTGCTCGGATGGCACTGGCGTGATGATTAACTCATCGCGCGCCATCATTTATGCGAGCAGCGGCGATGATTATCAAAACGCCATGCGCCAAGCCGCCGCCGACACACAGCGGCAAATCAACGCGCTGCGCGGGCAACGCGGACAATAAAAAAACGGGCGCTGCCCGTTTTTTTACATCTCATCACTGCCCTGAAAGCCACCACGCCGAAAAGTCAGCACCAAGGTATCGCGATGCCCCGCATCGCCCATCGGCTGAATCGGCGTGGACTCGTGTATGACGCGCTCATCATCGAGAAACAAAACGCTCCACGATTCAGTCAATGTGAAGCGTTGGCCATTCGGTCCAGCGGCTTCAAACACGCGGGTTTCGCCGCCTTTAATCTCATGCCGGTCAACCAACAAAACCGCCACAAAGTCCACGCCATCGCGGTGCGCACCTTCGGGCGTTGGCCGACCGATGCCGTCGGTGGTGTCGATGCGAAATTGGTGCGCTTCGATATACCACGTGGGCTCGTTTTTGAGTTGCACACACAGATTGGCCAATGCGTGCAGCAGTGGCCGCCACGCGGCGCTCTCGAGCACATCGGCGCTCATCGGCTCAAACCAGCGCTCCATGCCGCCGTGCAAGGCGTTGTACGCAATCGGTTGCCAATGCGCGCGGTGCGGCGTTTGCTTCAGTTGGCCACCGTCAAACACGAAACAGCTGTGTCGACGATAGCGATAACGGCCACCGTCTTTGAGGTAATTGTCCGTGGGCAAGTCGTTCCAAGAATGCTGTATGGCGTGCAACTCGGTCAAGTCAAACTCGGCGATGTCGCACAAGTCCTGAGGTGAAAGCAGCGCATATCCGCTCTGCGCAACAATCTCTTGCAAAGCGTAACGTGAGGCGTAGGGAGGTGTGATGAGGGTGCTCATGGCAAATTTATCTTGCGGTTAGGATTCAGAGGTTGGCTCGCGTGAGAGCAATTGCTGCACGGCCAGCGCGGGCGAGAGGCCGTCGAGCAATTGGCACACCGTTTGGGTAATCGGCATGTCCACGCCATGCTGCGCGGCGAGTTGCGCCATGGCATGCGCACACAGTGCACCTTCGGCGACGTGACCGAGCTGTGCGGTGATGTCAGCGACGCTGCGCCCTTTGGCCAGCTCCAGACCGACCGCGCGGTTGCGCGACAAACTGCCTGTGGCGGTCAGCATCAAATCACCCAACCCCGTGAGGCCTGTCAACGTGTTGGTCTGTGCGCCAAGCGCGTCGCCCAAGCGCAACATTTCAGCGACACCGCGCGTGAGCAATGCCGCACGTGCATTCATGCCCAGCGACAAACCATCGCAGACTCCTGCGGCGATGGCGAGCACGTTTTTCAACGCACCACCCAGCTCGACACCGATGACATCTCTCGAATGGTACACCCGCAGAGAAGCATGGTGCAGCTGTTGTGCCAACTCGGCGTTTAAGCGCGGCGAGGTCGATGCCAATGTGAGCGCGCAAGGCTTGCCCTGCGCGACTTCTTGTGCGAATGACGGCCCAGACAATGCACCGCACGGTGCATCGCTGCCCAGCACTTGCGCCACAATCTGATGCGGCAACAGTGCTGTCTCACGCTCCACGCCTTTACACAACCACAGCATCGCGGCTTGACTGCCATGTCGTTGAATCTGCTCCACCATCGTGCGCAGGGCAGAGAGTGGCGTGGCGATGATGATTAAATCATCTGCACTGGCGTGGCTGGCGATGGTTTTATCCAGCATTGATGAAAGTTTTAAACGGCCGCTCAGTCGCACGCTCGGCAAATACGCGCTGTTGAAAAACGTTTTTGCCATTGAGCTCATCTGCAATTCATCACGCCCCCACAAAGTGACTTGATGGTCGCTGCGGTGCTCGGCAAGGCTGGAGGCCAACGCACTGCCCCATGCGCCTGCGCCTAAAACGGTTATGTTCATGTGTGCTCGTTTTTTAAAATCAAAAAAATATTCAATATGCAAAAACCCACGTCAGTGCAGCGCGTGGGTTTTTGATGGGTGCTTGATTTTATTGCTTGGTGGCTGCTGCGGCCTGCTCTTGTTCGATTTTACTTTGGTAGAACTGCTCAAAGTTCATCTCGGCCAAATGCAATGGCGGCAATGACGCACGCGTGAGCAAGTCGGCCACGTTTGAACGCAGATACGGGTAAATCATCGACGGGCAAACGATGTTGAGCACGGGTTGCAGCTGCTCTTCTGGCAAGTTGCTGATTTCAAAAATCGCCGATTGTTTGACTTCCAACAAGAAAAATACTTTTTCTTTGAGCTTGGCCGTGATGGTCGCATTGACATCCACTTCGTAGGCGTCAGTGTCGAGCTGGCGGTTTTCAGTGGAGATTTCGATGGCCACTTGTGGCGCTTCTTCTTCTAAAAAAACAGCAGGTGCGTTTGGCAACTCAAGCGATGCGTCTTTGAGGTAAACGCGGCGCAAGTCGAAAGTCGGTTGTACGGATTCAGTCATTTTTTATCCTTAAAGTAAATGGTTAAAGTGTCACGTTCGATGTGAACGTAGTGAATAAAATTTTAATAAAAAACATCAATCTTGTAACAAAGGCACAAGCCCACCAGCACGGTCGAGCGCGGCCAAATCATCAAAGCCGCCCACATGCTGCTCGCCGATGTAAATCTGTGGCACGGTGCGCCGCCCTGTGCGGGTCATCATGGCATCGCGCTCGGCTGGGTCTTCGTCAATGCGGATTTTTTCGATGTGGCTCACGCCTTTTTGCTTGAGCAGCATTTCGGCGCGCGTGCAGTAAGGGCAGTAGCCGGTGGTGTACATGAGAACTTTTGTCATGGCTTGCCTATTTGACCAAAGGCAGTTGCGCTTCACGCCACGCTTTCAGCCCACCTTCGAGCACATGCACGTCGGTGAACTCAGCCGCAGCCAGGGCAGCCACTGCTTT
>CALMCK010000092.1 GCA_937862845.1 uncultured Burkholderiaceae bacterium
GACCACCACATCGTTGAGCGCTGTGCCTTCGTGCACCACTTCGCCGTTGCGGATGATTTGTGCGTGCAATAAATCCCGCTCTTCCACATCGTATGAGCGCTCATATAAAATCTCTCGCAAAGCAGAGGGCGCGTTGTCCAGTGCAATGTCGGTGATGAAACCGAGGTGGCCTTGATTCACACCAATCAGCGGGATGTGATACGGCGCCACGCGGCGCGCCACACCAAGCATGGTGCCATCGCCGCCGACCGAAATCATCACGTCGGCACAGTTGCCGATGTCGTGCAAAGGCACGCTGGCGAACTGCGTTAAACCAAAATGCTCTGCGGTTTTTTCTTCGATCAACACCGCCTTGCCCAAGCCGAGCACCGTTTGAATAATCTGTATCATCGGTTCTACCGATGTGTCAGGTGCCAAACGCCCCGCCAGCGCCACGGTGCGAATGTCAATGGCAGCACTGCGTTGGTCTTTGAGGGAAGAGGTGAGAAAGTCGTTCATAATGTCCGCATTGTACGCCAATGATTCGTTGCTTGCCAGTAGATGTGCAGCAATTCCGCGCGCTGCATTCGTGGTTCAACAGATGCTGAACCACGGTGCTGAAGGGGTGAATGAGGTACGCGCACGGTCAAATTGCCAGTGGCCTTGTATTCGGACCACTCCATGATTTTGCCGCTGTCGGTGCTGGGCGATTGCTGTTGATGATGTTTGTGACGACTTGGTTGGCGAAGCGATGTTGAAGTGCTGCGGTTTACTGCGGTTTAGCCGAGGGTCAAGCTGATCATTTCACCGAGCCGCTTGCCGCATTCAATCAAATCATTGGTGTCAACATAGGCGAAGCCGACCACCAGCCCGCGCACATCGGTGTCGCCGATGTAGTAGCGCGACAGCGGGCGCACGGACAGGCCGTTTGATTGGCATTGGGCGGCCAGCGCTGTGTCGTCAATGTGTTTGGGCAATTTAATCACGAGCAGCAAACCCGCGTCCACCACGACTTGTTGCACGCGGCCGTGCAGGGCACGGTCGAGTACGGCGAGCAACAAGGTGCGGCGCTGCGCATAGGCTTGGCGCAGGCGGCGGATGTGGGTGGTGAAGTGGCCTTGGTCGATGAATTCAGCGAGGGCGGCTTGCAGGTGCAATTGACCGGGTCGGTATAAATCGTACAGCGCGGTTTTAAATGACGGAATCAATGCGGGCGGCAACACCAAATAAGCCAGCTTGATGCCAGGGTAAATCACTTTGGAAAAAGTGCCCATGTACAGTACGCGCGAAATTCCCACTTCATGGGCGAGGCCTTGTAGTGAGGCGATGGGGCGGCCCGAATAGCGAAACTCGCTGTCGTAATCGTCCTCTAAAATCCATGCGTTGACGCGATTGGCGTACTCGATGAGGCTGCGACGGCGCGGCAATGACATGACCGCGCCCGTGGGGTATTGATGTGACGGCGTGGTGTAGATGAATTTCGGCGCTGTGCTTTGCAAATCTTCTGCCGATGGGTTCATGCCTTCGCCGTCTACTGCGATGGGGCGAATGCTTAAATCGTTGGCATAAAACGAGCTCCAAGCGCCCCAATAACAAGGGTTTTCAACCCACGCCACGTCGTTTTGATCCGCGAGCATGCGGCTGATGAGGTCGAGTGACTGCTGTGTGCCGCCTGTGATGAGCACTTGTTCAGGCTCGAGCGAGACGCCGCGCGAAACGCGCAGATAGTCTGCGACCGCCACTTTAAGCGCGTGGTGACCGCCCGTGGTGTCATAGTCGTAGAGGCCGACATCGTCGCGCCGCCAGACTTGGTTTTGCATGCGTTGCCATGTTTTGATGGGGAAATTAAGCAGATCCATTTTGCCAGTCAATGCCAAAGGCTGAATCTCATAAGCGTCGAAGCCCTGTTCGCGGGTCAGGCGCGCACCGCGTTTGGACAACACCACGTCCGCCTCGTCACCTTCGAGAAACTGATAGCGCACACTGCTGGCGTCGTCGCTGAATCCGTCTGGCAACGCATCGGCGACATACGTGCCGCTGCCCGTGTGGCTTTGCACATAGCCCTCTGCTTGCAGTTGATCGTAGGCCGCGACAATCATATTGCGCGACGCATCGAGTTCGTGGGCCAAATCGCGCGAGCTGGGCAGCTTGGCGCCCGTGGGCAAGCGGCGATTCACAATCGCACCGCGAATGGCCTCATAAACGCGTTTGTAACCAGGCAAGCGCGGGTGAAAGTCCTGTCTGTCGAGTTCGGTTTGCAGGAGTTCTGCGAGCGGGGTGCGTTTCATAAGGCTCCTAACAGGGCGTGTGGCTTGTGTGTTGCATGACTTGGAAAAGTGGTCTGCCGATTGGGTTAATAATATGAAAAAAATCAGCCAACTGGTTTGCGTGTCGCTCGATTTTAGTTTAATTTTAAAGCCATTACAATAAAAAGTGGTTCGATTCAATACATTGAAGTGGTGCTGGCTGCCAAACCAATGCTAAACTATACTCACTTGCAGCACAGATCTTGCTTTGAGCATTTGTCTGTCGCCGCACCTTACCTCTCATTTCTCATATAGGAGTTTAATCCCCACTATGACACGCTTTCCGATTGTACTGATTCCCGCTTGTAGCAATGATATTCGCGGGCACGCCTCGCACACGGTGCAACGTAAATACGCCGATGCGGTGTTTTATGGTTCGGAATGTACGCCGTTGCTTGTTCCCGCGATGGGTGCGGCGCTCGATATTGATGCACTGCTCGACGTGGCCAGCGGTCTGTGCCTCTCGGGTTCACCGAGCAATGTTGGTGCGGCGCTGTATGGTGAAGACGTGTCTCAGCCCCATCTGCCACAAGATGCGCAACGAGACGAATTGATGATGCCGTTGATTAAACGGGCGATTGAGCGTGGTGTGCCGATTTTGGGCGTGTGCCGCGGGTTTCAAGAAATCAATGTCGCACTCGGTGGTTCGCTGCACCAAGCGGTGCATGATTTGGATGATTTTGACGCCCATATTTTGCCGGGCGATGTGTCGCCCGCAGAGCGCTATGGATTCACCCACTCTGCACGCGTGGTGCAGGGCGGCGTGCTGAATAAAATACTCGGCAAAATCGACATCGAAGTGAACTCGGTGCACGGGCAAGGCATCAAAAACCTCGCGCCCAACCTCGTCGTCGAAGCGCTCGCGCCCGATGGATTGGTTGAGGCCTTTCGCATTGCGGACCACCCAAGTTTCGCCCTCGCAGTGCAGTGGCACCCAGAATGGCGCATGGCGGACAACCCTGATTCAGTCGCGATTTTTCAGGCATTTGGTGCGGCGTGTCGCGCGTTTGCAAACCCATAAACACAATAATTTAGAATTCCAACGATACAATTTAGGAGAACACCATGGCTTTACAGAAATTCACCACCTTCAATGAAATGGAACGCTGGCTTGACGAAAACCGCGTCACCGAAGTCGAGTGCCTTGTGCCCGACTTGACCGGCATTGCCAAAGGCAAAATTTTGCCCCGCAATAAATTCTCAGAAGAGCGCGGCATGCGCTTGCCAGAAGCGATTTTTGGCTCAACCGTGACGGGCGAGTATCCAGAAGACGAAGCGCTTGACGCCATTATCGACCCAACCGACATGGACATGGAGCTGCGCCCCGACCCAAGTACGGTGCGTCTCGTGCCGTGGGCCAACGACGCCACCGCGCAGGTGCTGCATGATTGCTTCAAAATGGACGGCACTTTGGTTGAATTCGCACCACGCTCTGTGCTGCGCCGTGTCGAAGCGCTGTTTGCTGCCGAAGGCTGGACACCGATTGTCGCCCCCGAGCTTGAGTTTTATCTCGTGTCTCGCAACACCGACCCAAATCAACTGCTCATACCACCGATTGGCCGCAATGGCCGCCGCGAAGCAGGCCGTCAATCATACTCGATTGACGCTGTGAACGAATTTGACCCTTTGTTTGAAGACATTTACGACTACTGCGAAGCCATGGATTTGGACGTCGACACATTGATTCACGAGTGGGGCGCAGGTCAAATGGAGATTAACTTCGTGCACGGTGCACCACTTGATTTAGCGGACAAAGTATTTTTCTTCAAACGCACCTTGCGCGAAGCGGCCATCCGCCACGACATGTTTGCCACGTTTATGGCGAAACCGATGCAAGGCGAGCCTGGCTCAGCCATGCACATTCACCAATCGGTGATTGACGCAAAAACCGGTAAAAACATTTTCTCCAATGATGACGGCTCACACAGCGAAATGTTCCTGCACTACATCGGCGGCCTGCAAAAATACATGCCGATCGCCATGGCGTTGGTCGCACCGTATGTGAACTCATACCGCCGCATCACCAAAAACGCTGCCGCACCGATTAACGTGCAATGGGCGAAAGACAATCGCACCGTCGGCCTGCGCGTGCCAGACTCATCGCCCGCCAACCGCCGTGTCGAAAACCGCGTGGTCGGCTCGGACGCCAACCCATACGTCGCACTCGCCGTCACATTGGCCTGTGGCTATCTGGGCATTAAAAACAAAATCGAACCGCAAGCCGAAGCCGTAGGCGCGGTCAATGGTTTGGATTTTGAATTGCCACGCAGCTTGGGCGCGGCACTCGAGGCACTCAGCGAATGTCCTGAGCTGCACGAAGTGCTCGGTCCTGAGTTTGTGAAAGTGTATTTGTCAGTGAAAGAAGCCGAATACGAAGAATTCATGTGTGTGATCAGCCCGTGGGAGCGGGAAAATCTGTTGCTCAACGTGTGATTCAGAGTGCTCAAACGCGACCCGATGAAGGTCGCTTTTTTTAATCCCGATGGCCGATGGGGCGTTCTGGCCCAAAGACACGCGGGTTCAATCTGAGCGTGGATGCCCACCAACCACTTTAAGCCAAGCGCCCCATCCAGTTTTCATGCTGCACTGCACCTTTGTTTACACTGGCCCATCAATAAAAAAACCATTCATGGAGACATCATGGCACTCGCAAAAACTGCCGCCTTGCAAAAGACCGACTCTGCGCATTATCTGCACCCATTCACCGACCATGCCGATTTGGCCAAAACGGGTGCGCGCATCATTGAGCGCGCAGAAGGCGTGTATGTGTGGGACACCGAGGGCCATAAAATCCTCGACGGCATGAGTGGTCTGTGGTGTGTCAACATGGGCTACGGGCAACAGTCGCTGGTCGATGCGGCGAGCAAGCAGATGACGATTTTGCCGTTTTACAACAGTTTTTTTAACACCGCCGTTGAGCCTGCGATTGAATTGGCGAAGTTGCTGTCTGAGATCACGCCACCGCAGTTCAACCATGTGTTTTACAGCTCATCGGGTTCAGAATCCAATGACACCATCCTGCGTATGGTGCGCCGCTATTGGGACATCAAAGGCGAGAAACAACGCAAAACCATCATCAGCCGTAAAAATGGCTACCATGGCTCGACAGTTGCAGGCGCATCCCTCGGGGGCATGACAGGCATGCATGAGCAAGGTGACTTGCCCATCCCTGGGATCGTTCATATTGAACAACCTTATTTCCGTGAAGTCGTCAAAGACCACCCCGAACTCAAAGACCTCAGCGAAGACGAATTTGGTGTGATCGCTGCGAGTTGGCTCGAAGACAAAATCCTCGAAATTGGTGCAGATAAAGTGGCCGCTTTCATCGGTGAACCCGTACAAGGTGCAGGTGGCGTCATCATCCCGCCAAAAACCTACTGGCCTGAAATCCAACGCATTTGTGACAAATACGGCATTTTGCTCATCAGCGACGAAGTCATTTGTGGCTTTGGCCGCCTCGGCACATGGTTTGGCTGTGAAACCATGGGCACAAAACCCGACTTCATGACATTTGCCAAAGGCGTCACCTCTGGCTACATTCCACTCGGTGGCGCCATGGTCAGCGACCGCGTGGTTGAAGTGTTGTACCAAGATGGTGACTTTAACCACGGCTACACTTACTCGGGGCATCCCGTTGCCTGCGCAGTGGCAGTAGCCAACATCAAATTGATGCAAAAACTTGACCTCGTTAATCGGGTCAAAAATGATACGGGACCTTATTTGAAACAAGCCTTTGAATCATTGAACGACCACCCGTTGGTCACTGATGCCAAAACCGAAGGCATGGTCGCAGGCTTGGTCATGCTCAAAGACAAAGCCAACAACATCCCATTCGATGACGATGACAATGTGGGCATGATTTGCCGAGGCCACTGCTTCGACAATGGCTTGGTCATGCGCGCTGTGGGTGACCGAATGATCATTGCCCCGCCCCTGGTCATCAGCCATGCTGAAATTGATGAATTGGTTCGTTTGGCTCGTTTGGCACTGGATGCCACATGGGCTGATTTGAAAGCCAAAAATATCGTGCAATAATTGCGACGCTTCTTTGCACTTTAAACGTGCAAATGCAATATAAATGAGAACGAGATGTGCATGAAATAGGCATGAAAACAATTGCACATCTCAACAAAAATAGTAAGATGATGGCTGAAGCGAATAAAGCACGTACATGCGCAAAACTCGCGGATTGAACATCACACATTGATTTGAATTGATAACCCCGTTTTTTCACATCTTCAGGAGACACCTGTGAACACAAAAACCATTCGCCATTTTGGCTTATCACTTTTCGCTGGCTTGGTCATGACCGCTTGTGGTGGCAGCGACCCGAAACCAGCAGACAAACCAGCTGCAAGTGAGCCAGCAAAAACCGAAACTGCGGCAGCTCCAGCCAAACTCACAGGCGCAGTGAATGTGTACAACTGGGTGGAATACATCCCAGAAAACATGAAAGCCAACTTTGAAAAAGCCACTGGCTTAAAAGTCAATTACGACACCTTTGACACCGATGAAACATTAAATGCCAAAATCATCGCTGGCAAT
>CALMCK010000093.1 GCA_937862845.1 uncultured Burkholderiaceae bacterium
GGTAGTTCTCATAAGGTTGGTGAGCGGACAGCATGACGGTGAATGAGGTGATGATGGCAATGTTTGGATGGCGTTCGACGCGCAAGCGAAACTGATCGCTGCCTGCGGCGGCGTAAGCGTGTGCGAGATTGGCGCAACCCATTTGGTCGCGTGAGGGCTTGAGTTTGCCGCTGTCATCAATGCGTTTGAGGTAGCGTGCACGTGTTTTTTTAGAGCGCTCGACGAGGCGGGCGGTGATTTGTGCGATGGCGGGGTGGAGTGTATGGGTCATCTGTTATCTCGTTGTTTTATGTTTTATTTTGAAGCGCTCTGAAGTGGCTGAGCGTGGGATTTTTGCTTCAAGGTGTGGCGTCAAGTATAATATTTTCTCGATGGCGATGTTTAATTGTAGTAAAACTAAAAAAAATAGTCAAAACATATTTACTTTTCCTACATTTTACGGCATATTGCAGGTTACGCGAATTTGCATGGATTCAAATGCAAACAGACAAAAGGATTTTTTATGGGCACCCCAGCATTTTCATTGGTTTTATTTGGCGGCACAGGCGATTTGAGCATGCGCAAGCTATTGCCTGCGTTTTATGAAATGTATTTGGACGGTAATTTTTTACCGAGCAGCCGCGTGTTTTGTGCCGCCCGCAGCGATTACACCGATGAGTCATTCCGCGATTGGATGAACGAAAATGTGAAAAAATACGTGGGCGATCGCTTCGATGAAACGCAATGGCAAGCGTTTCTGCCTTACATCTGCTATCACAAACTGGACGCGAACAACACCGACAGCTATATTCCGCTCAAAGCGCACCTCGATGCGAATGACAACGAGCGCGTGTATTACCTCGCCACCGCACCATCTATTTTTGAAGCGATTTGCACGGGTCTTGCGACACACGGTTTGAACAAAAACGCCCGCATTGTGGTCGAAAAACCACTCGGTCATGATTTGCAATCATGCCAAGAAATCAACGACGTCATCGGCACGGCGTTTGAAGAAAACCAAATTTATCGCATCGACCACTACCTCGGTAAAGAGTCGGTACAAAACCTCATGGCTTTGCGTTTTGGCAACAGCTTTTTTGAACCTGTCTGGCGTCGTGAGCGCATTGCCAATGTGCAAATCACGATTTCAGAAGAACTCGGTATTGAAAAACGAGGCGATTTTTATGATGAAACGGGCGCAATCCGCGACATGGTACAAAACCATTTGTTGCAGCTCTTGTGTATCGTCGCGATGGACCCACCCGCATCTATGGACGCCGACGCAGTGCGCGACGCCAAGCTTGCGGTGTTGCGTTCACTCAAACCAATGACACCCGAAGAGGTGATCAGTAACGTCGTGCGTGGCCAGTACAAAGAAGGCACCGTCGGCGGTAAAGAAGTTCCCGCATATTTGGGAGAAGAGGGTATTACAACAGGCAGCACAACGGAAACGTATGTCGCATTAAAAGCCGAAATCAACAACTGGCGCTTTGCAGGTGTGCCATTTTACTTGCGCACGGGCAAACGCATGCCCAAGCGCAGCGCCGAAATCGTGGTGGTGTTTAAACCCGTGCCGTATGAATTGCTCGGAAAAATGCCCGCAGGCTCCAATCGACTGGTAATCGAATTGCAGCCTGACGAATCCATGCGCATGCATTTCATGTCCAAACGACCGGGCAACGCCATGCGACTCGGACCTGTCCATTTGGACATGGATTCGGACGATTTTTTCACAGAGCGTCGCATGGATGGCTACGAGCGATTGTTGCTCGACGCCATCAATGGTCAACTCGGCTTGTTTGTGCGTCGAGATGAGCAAGAGCAAGCATGGCGCTGGGTTGAGCCGATTATCAATACATGGCGCGAGCAAAATGTAGAGCCCAAACTCTACACCGCTGGCTCATGGGGCCCACCTGCCGCCAATGCTTTGGTGGCGCGCGACGGCCACAATTGGCACGAAGAGTTGTAAAAAGCATTAAAAAATGGCGGCCACGGTCGCCATTCTTAATATAACCACACAACAATGCCGCAACGAGCCAGTGTGCGGTATTATATTGGCGGGCAATGCCCACCCCACTTTCAGACAGCGATGCCATGGTCACTCAATCCAAATCCGCAAAAAACACCGAAGGCCAAGCCGGCGCATGGCTCGCGCGCATCCGTAACGCACGTCAGCATCTGAGCCGCTCCGAAGCGCAGGTCGCCGACTGGGTGTTGATTGAGCCACATGTGTTCGTCAACAGCCCGATTGCCGACATCGCCAAGCGCACACAAGTCAGCCAGCCGACCGTCATACGCTTTTGCCGCAGCGTCGGCTGCGAAGGGTTGCAAGACTTAAAGCTCAAATTATCAGGCTCGCTCAATGGCGAATCATCCATACAGTTCACACAAGTCGAGCAAGGCGACACCATCGCCGAAGTCAGTGACAAAGTGCTCGGCAACACCGCCAGCGCCCTGCTCACATTGCGCCAAGAAGTCAAACCCCAAGCGATTATCCATGCCATCGGGCTGCTCAAATCCGCGCGCCACGCCGATGTGTTCGCACTCGGCTCATCGTCATCGGTCGCCGATGACGCACAGTACAAACTCATCCGCGCAGGCATCCCCGCCGCCGCGCGCACCGACGCCTACATGATGAGCCTGTGTGCCGCCCGCCTGCGCGCAGGCGACGTCGCGATGTTTATTTCGCGCTCGGGCAAAACACCCGAGCTGATAGAAGCGGCCACCCTCGCCGCCGAGCAAGGCGCATTGATCATCGCACTCGCACCATCAAACACACCGCTGGCGAAAAAAGCCGACGCGCTGCTCGTGATCAACACCGACGAAAAACGACAAACCAAACCCGCCATGCTCACACGGATTTTACAGCTCGCATTGATTGATGTGCTCGCGGTGGGATTGGCGCAAACGTAGCAAGCAGACCGTGTTTGTCAATGCAAACCTGCAGTGATGAGGTATAAGCAAGAAGTGTTAAAATCGATCGAGTCTGACCCCATTGATTGTGCATTGATTCTGGGCAAGTAATGGTCAATTAAATATCGTAGGACGCTAACATGTTTAAAAGCAAATTAAAAGCAAAGCTAAAGCATATACATACATGGGATGTGGATTTAGATACGTTCAAGCCAAAAGCAGAGGAGTTTTTTGGTTTTTGGGTTGAGGCCGAAATTGGGCCTAGAAACGATAATAGTAAAGAAATTTATCAACTTTTAATTTGCACCCCTGACTGGATTAAAAATGAGTTACTAACTACTCAGACACCGTCTTTATTGGTTCGTGCCATGTTGATTGTTTCAAAATACGACCTAACGGAAATTGAAAAAACAATACAAAATTATCTTGATAAATGCACAGGTGAAAACTGGGATGAAATTTCTGAAAAAATTAATCGAGTAGCAATATCTGAGTTTGAAGGTTACAAGGAGTAATTGTTATGCGGTCCTGTCCAGAC
>CALMCK010000094.1 GCA_937862845.1 uncultured Burkholderiaceae bacterium
TCAGGGAATTGAAGAACAGCATTATGAATGGGTTTGCTGCTTTCGTCAACCCATTTGGTAGGATTTTTTTAATGTGTGTGTAAATTCCAGCGTGGTTTGACCGTGAAAGGGTCATTTTGGCTGAGCAATGAGGGGTCTCGTTGGGCGGCAAGGCAGCCTGCCAGCGCGATCATGGCACCGTTGTCGGTGCACAGGTGCAGCTCTGGGTAGTGGACGTTAAATTTATGGTGCCGTGCCAATTCGTTGAGCCGTGCGCGCAGTTGCGTGTTGGCGCCGACGCCGCCTGCGACGACGAGGCGGTTCATGTGGTGCTCTTTGAGGGCGGTGAGGCATTTGGCGCTCAGGACGTCAACGGCGGCGTCGACGAATGCACGGGCGAGGTCGGCTTTGTCTGTATCGCTCAGCGCCTCGATGGCTTGGATTTTTTTCGCTTGTGAGAGGACGGCGGTTTTTAAGCCTGCGAAGCTGAACTCTAAATTGCCAGAATGCATCATCGGTCGGCCAAAGCGAAAGCGTTTGGGGTCGCCTTGCTCGGCGAGTTTGGAGACGGCGGGGCCGCCTGGGTAGCTCAGGCCAAGTACTTTGGCGGTTTTGTCAAAGGCTTCGCCAGCGGCGTCGTCGAGGGTTTCGCCGAGCAGGGTGTATTGACCGACGTCATCGACGCGCATGAGCTGGGTGTGGCCGCCTGAGACGAGCAGGGCGATGAAGGGGAATTCGGGTGGGTTGCTTGAGAGCAGTGGTGAGAGCAGGTGGCCTTCGAGGTGGTGTACTGGGATGACAGGTTTGCCCAATGCGAAACCGATGGCGTGTGCGCAGGCGGTGCCGACCAGCAATGCGCCTGCCAAACCTGGGCCGATGGTGCAGGCGAGCGCGTCAACGTCTTTTAAGGAGATGTTGGCATCGGCCAGCACTGCGTCGGTCAGTGGCAAGACACGTTGGATGTGGTCGCGCGATGCCAGCTCTGGCACGACGCCGCCGTAGGCGACGTGCATGTCGATTTGCGAGTGCAGGGCGTGCGCGAGTAGGCCGCGTTCGCTGTCATACAGCGCGACACCAGTTTCGTCGCAGGAGGATTCGATGCCGAGGATGAGCATGGGTTTAATCGTTTCTTGGGTGGCTGTGGGGTTCGGGTGTCAGGATGAGCTGAGGGGATTCGTGTGGTTTCCATGACACATAACCCCAGCGCAGATTGGCGCGGTCTTCGCATTCCCAGTCTGGCAGCACCCAGCGCTGGCCGTTGGCATGTGTGTGGCTGGCGGGTTGGTGGGTGTGGCCGTGGATGATGAATTCGGCTTGATGCTGTGTGAGCCATTGCTCTGCGCTGGTGTTCGGTACGTCTTGTGCCATGAGGCGAGCGCTGTCTTTGGCCGTGTGCGTGGCGGTTTTTTTGGACTGGCCGCGCAGGCGTTGGGCGAGTGCATTGCGCCATGAGGTCGGTGCGGCGAGAAATATTTTTTGCAACAAACGATTGTGGGCGATGCGGCGATAGCGTTGATAGCCTGTGTCGTTGGTGCACAGCAGGTCGCCATGGCTGAACACCACTGTGCGTTCTAAAATCTGCATGACGCAAGGATCGGGCAACAAGGTCATGTGGGCGCTGCGCGCAAAGGATGTGCCGAGTAAAAAATCTCGATTGCCATGGATGAAGCCGATGCGCGTGCCTGCTTGGTCCAATTGCTTCAATGCGGTGGCGACACGCAGTGCTGCTGGGTTGTCGTGTGCGGTGTCATCGCCGAGCCAGTATTCAAACAAGTCGCCGATGATGAGGAGTGCGCTGTATTCGCGGGCGGTGCTGTTGCAAAAGTCGATGAAGCATTGCAGTGTGTTCGGCATGCGCGGCGACAGATGCAGGTCCGATACAACACAAACCCCGCGCGATTCGGCAGAGTTGAGCAGTTTCTCAAAGTCCATCGAAGCGGCGGGGTGTGTGTGGGTCATGTGGTGTTTCAATCGTTGAGTGATTCATCGCTTAAGAAATTAAATGCTTTGCAATTAAGCGATTAAGCAATTAAGCGATGAAAAAGATTAAACGATTTCAGCTTTTTCGATGATGACGTCTTCAACAGGCACATCGCCATGGCCACCTGAGTTGCCAGTGCGCACACCTTTAATCGCGTCAACGACATCCATGCCATCAATCACTTGACCGAATACCGCATAGCCCCAGCCAGAAGCAGAAGGTGAGGTGAAGTTGAGAAAATCATTGTCGGTGACGTTGATGAAAAACTGTGCCGTGGCAGAGTGTGGGTCGCTGGTGCGCGCCATGGCGAGGGTGTACTTGTTGTTTTTCAGGCCGTTGTCTGCTTCGTTGTTAATCGGTGCATTGACTTTCTTTTGGCGCAGGCCTGATTCGAAACCACCGCCTTGAATCATGAAATTTTTAATCACACGGTGAAAAATCGTGCCATTGTAAAAGCCAGCGTTGACGTATTCGATGATGTTGGCAACGGTGTTGGGTGCTTTTTCAGCATTGAGTTCAGCGGTAAAAACGCCGTGGTTGGTGGTGAAGCGTACTTGAGTCATGCGAATCCTTGAGTAAATAATGTGAGGGGAGGGTGATTTTAACACGGAAGCGAGGCGGAATGGCGGCCTCGCTTCATGGGTCACTGGATGGTGATGCTGCGAATCACGATGTTTGAAATGGGCTGTGCTTCAGAATAACGGCTGCGTTGCACATAGGCTTTTGCGATTTGGTCGACGACGGCAGTGCCCGTCACCACGCGGCCAAACACAGTGTAGCCTGCTGATTTGCTGCTTTTGTTGAGGAAATTATTGTTGGCGACATTGATGAAAAACTGCGAAGTGGCCGAGTCAGCATCGTCTGTGCGTGCCATGGCAATGGTGTATTTGTCATTGCTCAAGCCGTTTGCTGCTTCATTTTTAATCGGCGCACGGGTTGGTTTTTCAGCCATTTTTTCATCGAATCCGCCGCCTTGAATCATAAAGCCAGCCATGACACGGTGAAACACGGTGCCGTTGTAAAAGCCTGATTTGGCGTAGGTGATAAAGTTCGCCACAGTGATGGGCGCGGCTTTTTCGTTCAGCTCGATGGTGATGTTGCCCATGTTGGTGTCCACGATGGCGGTTTTGGCGAAGGCCATGTGAGCCATAAAAGTGGTGGCCAACAATATGCCTTTAATCATGTTTTTCATAAAATCCTCATTTGATATTAAGTGCGGGTGGAGTCTGCGCGTGGCGATGCTATAATCATGGCTTTGCGCGAGCCTCACTGCGCACATTTTATCGGGTTTGCACAGATGATGTGTGGCCGAACTTCATATTTGGTGAAAAATGTTACAGATTTACAATACCTTGGCGCGTGCCAAACAAGCGTTTAAACCCATCAACCCCAATCAAGTGCGCATGTACGTCTGCGGCATGACGGTCTATGACTATTGCCACCTCGGTCACGCCCGCATGATGATGGTGTTTGACGTGGTGCAACGCTGGCTACGTGCGTCGGGTTACGACGTCACCTATGTGCGCAACATCACCGACATCGACGATAAAATCATGCAGCGGGCGAGTGAAAACGGCGAGACGATTCGTGCCCTCACCGACAGATTTATCAGCGCCATGCATGAGGACACCGATGCGTTGGGGATTGAACGCCCTGACTATGAGCCACGCGCGACCGAGTACGTACCGCAGATGCTCGAGATCATTGAACAGTTGGAACACAATCAGCTCGCTTATCAAGCACGCGATGGCGATGTCAATTTCGCCGTGCGTGGGTTTGACGGTTATGGAAAACTATCGGGCAAAAGCCTCGATGATTTGCGCGCAGGTGAGCGCGTTGCGGTGACCGATGTGAAACGCGACCCACTCGATTTCGTGCTCTGGAAAAGCGCCAAACCCACAGACCCGGCCGATACGCAGTGGCCGTCGAAGTGGGGCGTCGGTCGCCCTGGGTGGCACATAGAATGCTCGGCGATGAGCAAAGCCTTGCTCGGCGAACACTTTGACATTCACGGCGGTGGCGCGGATTTGCAGTTCCCACATCACGAAAACGAAATCGCCCAATCAGAAGGCGCGATGAAATGCGGACACGATGATGCGCACGAGCATGTGTTCGTCAACTACTGGATGCACAATGGGTTCGTGCGTGTCGACAATGAAAAAATGAGCAAATCGCTGGGGAATTTTTTCACCATTCGCGATGTGCTCAAAGAATTTGATGCCGAAGTCATACGTTTTTTTATTTTGCGCGCGCACTATCGCAGTCCATTAAATTATTCCAACGAACACCTCAACGATGCCAAAGCCGCATTGACACGCTTATACACCGCACTCAAGGATTTTCAATTGACCGATGCCGTTGCCGTGGACTGGTCGAGTGAATACGGTGTGGCGTTTAAAGCCGCGATGGACGATGATTTTAATTCCGCCATCGCCGTCTCAGTGTTGTTCGAGCTCGCCACACAGGTGAACAAAACCCAAGACATCGCACTGGCAGGCCAACTCAAAGCATTGGCAGGCGTGTTGGGCATTGTTCAGCGCGACCCAAAATTGTTTTTGCAAGGCGATGCCGCCGATGACGTGGCGCTGATTGAGCAACTCATCGAGCAACGCACCGCCGCCAAAGCCGCCAAAGACTACGCAGCAGCCGATGCCGTGCGCGCCCAACTCACCGCCATGAATGTGGTGATAGAAGACAAAGCTGGCGGCGTGGTTGAATGGCGACGCGTGTGACGCATGGTCTATTGACCGTGGGCATTTTTTTAATCAGAAAGACGGCATATGAATAACTGGACAGCCATTTTGTACGTCGCCATCGGTGGCGCGCTGCAGGCATCGAGCATCGTGCGCGCCCTGATGGCAGCCTTGCTGTGCTGCGCTCGCACGTCGAGCAGGTACTTGGCGCCGCATCAGGGCAGCGCCGTCAACGCGCCCCTGTAGAACCGAACTGGGGAGCACGCAAT
>CALMCK010000095.1 GCA_937862845.1 uncultured Burkholderiaceae bacterium
AAAGTTCTCTCATTTCATTCCGTTTTTCTATATGATGGATGGCTTGAGCTACGGCTTTTTTGGCACGTCAGATATTTCGCCATGGGTCAGCTTGACCGTCGTCGGCACAGCGCTTTTATTTTTATCCGCGTTTACTTTGACCGTATTGCGCCGCGGCTATAAGCTTCGATATTGATTATTTTAGGATTGGCATGAACCACCCCACACCCGAACAAATTAAAACCTACATCACAGATGGTCTCGCTTGCGAACACATCGAGCTCGAAGGCGATGGTCAGCATTTTTATGCCACCATCGTGTCGGCCACATTCGATGGACAACGCACTTTGGCACGTCAACGCGCGGTGTATGCCGTGTTGGGCGACAGCATGGTGTCAGAGATTCACGCACTGTCGATGAAAACCTACACGCCTGCTGAATGGCAGGCGAGACAATAATTCAAAAGGCGCAGCACACATTCGGCACACACGCGCCGTTTATGCTGTGGTCAGTCATTTAACATTCCAAACAACCTATAAAAAGAAAGCACAAAATGGAACAACTCAAAATCACCGGCAACCCAAACATCAAACTCAATGGCGACATCCGCATCGGTGGCGCCAAAAACGCCGCGCTGCCGATTATGTGTGCGACGCTGCTCACAGGCGAGGCGGTGCAGCTGCGCAATGTGCCTGATTTGCGTGACATTCGCACCACGGTTAAATTGTTGCGCGAACTCGGCGTGACGGTTTCGGAGTTAGAACACGATAAAATCACCGTACAAGCCTATGGCAGCATCAGCACCAAAGCGACGTATGATTTGGTCAAAACCATGCGTGCCTCGATTTTGGTTTTAGGGCCACTGCTCGCACGATTTGGCGAGACTTGGGTGTCATTGCCAGGCGGCTGTGCGATTGGCGCACGTCCTGTTGACCAACACATCAAAGGCCTGCAAGCGATGGGCGCAGAAATCACCATCGAGCACGGCTACATTCACGCCCGCGCACCCGAAGGTGGCCGCCTCAAAGGCGCCTCCATCACCACCGACATGATTACCGTCACAGGCACCGAAAACTTACTCATGGCCGCGACACTCGCCGATGGCGAAACGATTCTTGAAAACGCCGCTTGCGAGCCCGAAGTCACCGACCTCGCACACATGCTGGTTGCCATGGGTGCAAAAATCCAAGGCATTGGCACGCATCGCCTCGTGATTCAAGGTGTCGAAAAACTCCACAGCACCACCCACAGCGTGGTCTCTGACCGCATCGAAGCGGGCACTTTTTTATGCGCCGTCGCCGCCACAGGTGGTGACATCCGCCTCACCCATGTTGACCCGAGCATCATGACCGCCGTCCTTGACAAGCTCACCGAAATGGGTGTTGAGCTCGAGCTAGGTGAGACGACCATCCGCGCCAAAATGAATCAACGCGCCCAACCTGTGAGCTTCTCCACCACCGAATACCCAGGTTTCCCGACGGACATGCAAGCGCAGTTCATGGCGGTCAACGCCATTGCCAACGGTGCATCATCGGTCACCGAAACGATTTTTGAAAACCGCTTCATGCACGTGCAGGAAATGAACCGCCTCGGTGCCAACATCACCATCCACGGCAACACCGCCACCACCGAAGGCGTCGAAGTGGACACGCTGTCAGGTGCGATGGTCATGGCCACCGACCTGCGTGCCTCCGCCAGCCTCGTCATTCTCGGCTTGCTCGCCGAAGGCACGACGATTGTTGACCGCATTTACCACCTCGACCGTGGCTACGAGCGCATGGAAGAAAAACTCAAAGCCGTCGGCGCAACGATTGAGCGCGTCAGTGGCATGGGTGAAGAAGAGGTTTAACAGCCTAAGAGTGTGGCGATGACAGGATGCCCTCTGTTGCCTTGCTCGCGGTGCTGACTCAAAAATCTTGGTCGGCTTCACTCTCGCTTCACCTCCTGCCATGCCCGCTTCACACGCGGGCATCATGATGTGGATTTTCACAGGAGTCCACCATGTCACGCACACGCTTTCCACTCGATTTAAATTTACCCAGGTCTCGCCGCTTTAACCCATTCGCTTGGGTTTGGCGGCGTCGTTATTTGCGCTATCCGATGTTGTTGGGTGTGTTGGGTGCGTCGCTGTATGTGGCGTTGTGGTTGATGATTTGGCAGCATGCGCGCACGGTGTTGACGCATCCGCCGACGCAGGTGGCGGATGTGGCGATGGTGTTTGGCAATCGCGCTTATTTAAATGGTGCGCCGAATCCGTGTCTGACGGGGCGCGTCGATGAGGGCGTGCGTTTGGCGGACAATGGTTTGGCGAATGCGCTGTTGTTTTCGGGTGGGCGCGACATCGAGGACAATCGTGTGGAGGCGCAGGTGATGGAGACGCATGCGCGTGCTCAGGGTTATGTGGGTGAGGTTTGGCGTGAGGAGGCGTCGCGCTCGAGTTTGGAAAACATGCAGCTGAGCGCGGCGATCGTGTCTGAGAAAAAAGCCCGCAGTGTGATTTTGGTGTCCGAGCCGTATCATCTGTGGCGGATTCAGCGCTTGGTTGAACGTGGTTATCTGGGTGAGGGTTTGACGGTACAATACGCTGCGGCGCCGTCGTATTGTTGGAATACGTGGGGCATGTTTTTTAAAGGTTCGTTGCGCGAGCCGTTGGCAGTGGTGGCGAATTTTATCAGTGGGTATTATTAGTGGCGCGGGCGTGATGCGCGCGACACAGACAAAGGAAAAATCATAATTTATTTAATAGTGGCAGTGGTGGCAGTGGTGGCAGTGGTGGCGATTGTGGCGTTGTTGGTGGTGGCGTCATTGAAGCCGAATACGTTTAGCGTGGAGCGCAGCATCCGTGTGAATGCACCCGCAGAACGTGTGTTTGTCGAGGTCAACGACTTTCACCGCTGGGCCACGTGGTCGCCGTGGGAAAATTTGGATGCCAATCTGCAACGCACTTACAGCGGCGCGGATGCGGGCGTGGGCGCGGTGTACGAGTGGCAGGGCAACAGCAAGGCAGGGCAGGGGCGGATGGAAATCAAGCAAACCACTGTGCCTTCGTCGATACAAATTCAACTCGATTTTCTCAAGCCGTTTGAAGCACACAACACCGTCGAGTTCAGCTTGCAAGCACAGGGTGATGCGACCGAGGTGACGTGGAAAATGTATGGCCCAGCCAATTTCATGTCCAAGCTGATGGGCACGGTGATGAGTATGGATAAATTGGTGGGCAAGGATTTTGAAAAAGGCTTGAACGCGTTAAAACAAGTTGCGGAAGCCGCATCACAGGGTTAAAAGTTGTTGGCGTGTGACTGAAACTGTTTGACCGAAATTATTTAACCCAATCCATTTTACCCAACACGGAAAAGCGCTGTCTTTTCCTTTTTTATCGTTAAGGATGCCGTATGAATCGTCGCTCACTGGCCATGTTGACCCTGTGTCTGGGCACCCTCATGATTGTGCTGGACACCACCATTGTCAATGTGGCTTTGCCGTCTATTAAAGCCGATTTGCATTTTGATGATGCCAATCTGGCGTGGGTGGTGAATGCTTACTTGCTGACTTTCGGTGGGTTTTTGCTGTTCGGTGGTCGTCTGGGTGATTGGTATGGGCAGCGCAAATTATTTCTCATCGGTATGGTGGCGTTCACGTTGGCGTCATTGGCCTGCGGTTTGGCGACATCGCAAGTCACTTTGATCGTGGCGCGGGCGGTGCAGGGTGTCGGCGGTGCGGTGGTTGAAGCGGTGGCGCTGTCGATGGTGATGGCCATGTATGTCGAGCCCGCTGAGCGCGCGAAGGCGATGGGTGTGTATGGCTTTGTCGCGGCGGGTGGCGGCGCGCTGGGTGTGGTGGCGGGCGGGATTTTGACGCAGGCATTCAGTTGGCATTGGACGTTTTTGGTCAATGTGCCTGTGGGTTTGGTGGTGTTTTTGATGGCGTTAAAATATTTACCAAAACATGAAGTCGCGGCCGATAAAGCCAAGCTCGATGTCGCAGGCGCATTGACGGTCACCGCCTCATTGGTGTTGGCGGTGTATGCGATTGTCAATGGCAATCAGCTCGGTTGGTTGTCTGTGCACACCTTGAGTTTGCTCGCTTGCTCGGCGCTGCTGTTTGTCGCTTTTGTGCGGATTGAGCAGCGCGTCGCCACACCGCTCGTGCCGTTTCGATTGTTGCGCGGCACGCATTTGCCGATCGCGGGTGTGATGGGTGTGCTGTGGGCGGCGGCAATGTTTTCGTGGTTCTTTTTGGGCGCGTTGTATTTGCAGCAGGTGTTGGACTACAGCCCCTTGGCAATTGGTTTGGCGTTTTTGCCCGCCAATCTCATCATGGCGTTGTTTTCCATCAGCCTCTCGGCGAAATTGGTCATGCGGTTTGGCACGCGCAGCACTTTGGCGAGTGGCATGTTGATTGTGTCGGTGAGTTTGTTGCTGTTCGCACGTGCGCCAGTCGATGGGCAATTTTTACTCGACGTGTTGCCCAGTATGGTGTTGCTCGGCGTCGGCTGTGGCATGGCCATGACGCCGATGATGATGGCCGCCATGGAGGGCATTGACGAAGCCGAGTCAGGGCTTGCTTCGGGCATCCTCAACACCGCATTTATGATGGGGGGCGCGCTCGGCCTCGCCATCCTCGCCAGTGCTGCAGCCGCGCGCAGCACGTCCGTATTGAGCGCGGGTGACGACATCAAAGCGGCATTGACCAGCGGCTATCACCTTGCGTTTTATATGGGTGCTGCATTTGCATTGTTGGCGGCGGGCTTGGCGCTGCGTTACTTGAAGCAACACAACACCCTTGAATCCACCGTTCAATCCGACTGAGCGCGGTACAATACTGCTTTACAAAAGGAGATTTATGAACACGCCCGCTTGCCCCGTTTGCACCCTCACCAACACCTATCCCGATGGCGAACAGCTCGTCTGCGCCGATTGCGGCCATGAGTGGTCGGCCAGCGACGTCTCGGCCGACGATGACGTTGATAAAGTCGTGCGCGACTCGAATGGCAATGTTTTAGAGAATGGCGACTCGGTGATTTTGATTAAAGACCTCAAAGTCAAAGGCAGCGCCATCGTGCTCAAAAAAGGCACGAAGGTCAAAAACATCCGCATTGTCGATGGCGACCATGACATTGATTGCAAAGTCGATGGCGTGAGTTTGTCGCTCAAGTCTGAGTTTTTAAAGAAAGCATGAGCGCCCAATTTTCTTGATAAAAACAATGTCAAAGCCGCGCCAAAACCTCAGCCGCCACTGCCTCAGGATTTTGCAGTGGCGCCATGTGGCCGAGTTTGGGCAGCACAGTCACGGGCAGGTCAGGGCGCAGCTTGGCCCACTTGCGCCACGAGGCCGACGGAATCCACTGACTCTCTTCAGCGCGCAGACACACGCATGGCACTTTTAATCTCATCAGCGCACGCCAAGCATACGCAGGGCTGCGGAAAATATGCGCCTCCCACTGCGTTGGAAATGTGTGGTGCAGTTGACCCGTTGCAGTATTCATCGCCAAACCATGCGCCGCGTAGTCAGCCATCACTGTCCGTGAAATACCTTTAAACGCTGGCTTGCCGATGTGAGAATCGACAAAGTCATCATGCGAATCCCAGACGGCCCGCCGTTTTTCGGTGCGCTTGGAGAGGCTGAACACTCGCTTGCGCAGCCACATCGGCATCCACGCCAGTTGCGCGAAGGCACGGGTCGGAAACATCATCGGCTCAATCAAAATAATTTGTTTAAACAAATCTGGCCGCTTCGCCGCCGCAATCAACGTCATCACGCCACCGAGCGAATGCCCCACGCCAATCACGCCATCAGGTGAGCACTGCTCAATCGCTGCAATCATGTCATCGGCGGCATCGCTCCACGAAAAATTTTTTGGCGGCACACCAACACCCGACCAAATCGCGCGGTGCTCCAGCGCATAGACGCGGTGGTTTTGTGCCAGTTGATTGATAAATGCGGCATACGTACCCGCAGGGAAGCCGTTGCCGTGCGCGAAATGTATCGCCACATCGGCCTCGCCGTGAGCCGCATCCCAGATGCGCAGCGGCGCGCTGTGTGTGTTGACGATGATGGTTTCGGTGCGCATGGATGTCTCAATTGAATTAAAAAGCAATCATAGCACGGTGCCAAAACCGCCGCAGTCACGCACAATGGCTGCGCTCATCCGCAACGGTTGGCTTTAAATCGAAACAATGGATAGAGAATCCTGCCGACATTCGCGTGCGAAAGCCTGTCATTCATGGGATAATTCGACTTTTACCACGGCACAACACACCATGCTCACCCTCGCACTCTCCAAAGGTCGAATTTTCACCGAAACACTGCCCATGCTGCGCGCCGCAGGCATCGAAGTGCTCGAAGCACCTGAATCCTCGCGCAAATTAATTTTGCCCACCAATCAAACCGATCTGCGCGTCATCATCGTGCGCGCCTCCGATGTGCCGACCTACGTGCGCTACGGCGCCGCCGACTTTGGCGTCGCGGGCAAAGACACCTTGCTCGAGACAGGCCTCGAAGGCCTGTACAGCCCGATTGACCTACAAATCGCGAAATGCCGCATGTCCGTCGCCGTGCGCAACGGCTTCGACTACGCCGCCGCCGTCGGCTCAGGCGCACGCATCCGCGTCGTGACGAAATACGTCGAAACCGCCAAACAACACTTCGCCGCCAAAGGCATGCACGTCGACCTCATCAAACTCTACGGCTCCATGGAACTCGGCCCACTGGTCGGCCTCGGCGACGCCATCGTCGATTTGGTCAGCACAGGCGGCACGCTGCGCGCCAATGATTTGGTCGAAGTCGAAGAAATCTGCGACATCTCCTCACGATTGATTGTCAATCAAGCGTCACTCAAGCTCAAAGCCGCACGACTGCGCCCAATACTTGCCGCGTTTGAAGCGGCGGTGAAATAAAGCGGGCATCAGAAATATTTCCGCGCATTGAGCGCATGCCCAAACCAACCAGAAAGCACGCCCATGCTCCAATTGCACTACTCACCGACCGACGCATCCATGGCGCCGCACATTGTGCTTGAGGAGTTGTCATTGCCCTATGAATTGTTGCTGGTCGATCGCAGCGTGCTGGCGCAAAAATCGCCAGAGTATCTGCAACTCAATCCGAACGGCACGATCCCAACCTTGGTGCACGGCGATTTGGTCATCTACGAGACCGCCGCGATTATGATGTATGTGGCAGAGCTGCAACCCGAAGCGGGATTGTTGCCCATGGTTGGTACAGCCGAGCGTGGTGCGTTTTATAAATGGATGTTTTGGTTGGCCAATACATTGCACTCTTCACTGATTCCATTTTTTTATGGCGAGCGTTGGGTCGCCGCAGGCAATGCAGCGGGCGCGACCGAGGTGAAATGGCAAGCGCAGATTCGCGTGAAATCACTGTTACAAATTTTGGACAATGAGCTGGCCACAAGCAAACAAAAATATTTGCTCGGCGAGCGATTCAGCCTGCTCGATATTTATGCGTTGATGTTGTGCCGCTGGACGCGTGATTTTGACAGCGCGGCGTGTGCGCCCGCGCGCGACTGGCCACACTTGCGCCCTTATCTCGAGCGGATACTGGCCCGACCATCGGTGCAGCGCGTTTATGCCAAAGAAGGCATTGTTGCACCGTTGATTTAAATGGTATTCTCACAAAAACCAAAAAGTTAAACCATCAAAGATATAAGTCATGACCACCATCCACATCCCCATCCTCACCACCGAAGCCGCTGATTTTAACCAACGATTGCAAGCCCGTCTTGCCTTCGATGACTCCACCGACGCGGGCATTCAATCCGCCGTCACCGACATTATTGCCGCTGTCCGTGCGAATGGCGATGCGGCGGTGATTGAGTTGTCCAATCGCTTCGACCGCCTCACCGCGCAGTCGATGTCTGAATTGACCCTGACGCAGGCCGACCTCAAAGCCGCGTTTGATGAATTAAACGATGTGCAAAAAACCGCACTGCAAGCCGCCGCGCAACGCGTGAAAGACTACCACGTCGCGCAAAATGCGAACTGCGGCAACAGCTGGCAATACACCGAAGCCGACGGTACTGTGCTCGGCCAAAAAGTCACGCCGCTCGATAAAGTCGGCATCTATGTGCCCGGTGGCAAAGCCGCCTATCCATCATCGGTGCTGATGAACGCCATCCCCGCGCACGTCGCAGGCGTCGCCGACATCATCATGGTCGTGCCCACGCCCGACGGCGTGCGCAATCCACTCGTACTCGCCGCCGCGTACATCGCGGGCGTCACCACCGTGTTCACCATCGGCGGTGCGCAAGCCGTCGCCGCGCTCGCTTACGGCACCGACACAATTCCAAAAGTTGATAAAATCGTCGGCCCCGGCAACGCCTACGTCGCCGAAGCCAAGCGCCGCGTGTTTGGTCAAGTTGGCATCGACATGATTGCCGGCCCATCCGAAATCCTCATCATCGCCGACGGCAGCACCGACCCTGATTGGGTCGCCATGGATTTATTCTCCCAAGCCGAACACGACGAGCTCGCGCAATCGATTTTGCTCTGCCCCGACGCCGCCTACATCGACGCCGTAAAATCATCCATCGATAAATTGATTGACACCATGCCCCGCGCCGACGTCATCCGCGCGTCGCTCGAAGGCCGCGGCGCACTCATCATCACCCGTTCCATGGATGAGGCCTGCGACATCAGCAACACCATCGCCCCCGAACACCTCGAAATCTCCGCACTCAACCCAGAGCAGTGGGCAACGAAAATCCGCCACGCCGGCGCGATTTTCATGGGCGCCTACACCTCCGAAGCCCTCGGCGACTACTGCGCCGGCCCGAACCACGTCCTGCCCACATCTGGCACCGCGCGCTTCTCCTCACCGCTGGGCGTGTACGACTTCCAAAAGCGCTCATCGATGATTCACGTCAGCGAAGCAGGCGCGCAGACATTGGGGAAAATTGCCTCAACGCTCGCGCATGGTGAGGGGTTGCAGGCACATGCACGGAGTGCGGAGATACGGTTGAAATAAGGAAAAAACACAAGGGGAAATCATGGACAAGCAACTTCAAACCTTACAACAAAACCTCGAATCGATCGTGCAACGCACCGACGAGCACGGCGTTGAGTTTTGGTTCGCGCGTGATTTGCAAACCCATTTGGGCTATGTGCGCTGGGAAAATTTTCAAACCGCGATACAGCGGGCGATTGAATCCTGCGAAACGGCGGGGCACGAGGCTTCTAACCATTTTCGTGACGTCACGAAAATGGTCGACTTGGGCAGTGGCTCGAAACGTTCGGTTGACGACTTCATGCTCACCCGCTACGCTTGCTACCTCATCGCCCAAAACGGCGACCCACGCAAGCCCGAAATCGCCTTTGCGCAAAGTTACTTCGCCGTACAAACCCGCAAGCAAGAACTGATAGAAGACCGCATGCGCCTACACGCACGCATGGAAGCGCGCGACCGCCTCAAAGAATCCGAAAAAGCCCTGTCGCAGAGCATCTTCGAGCGCGGCGTAGACGACGACGGCTTCGCACGCATCCGCTCACAAGGCGACAAAGCCCTGTTTGGCGGGCACACCACGCAAGCGATGAAAGACAAATACGGCATCGTCAAAAGCCACCCGCTCGCTGACTTTTTACCCACACTGACCATCGCCGCTAAAAATCTGGCCACCGAAATGACCAACCACAACGTCGAGCAAGCCGACCTGCAAGGCGAGTCCGCCATCACAGGCGAACACGTCAAAAACAACGAAAGCGTGCGCGACATGCTCGGACAACGTGGTATAAAACCAGAACGCTTGCCAGCGGAAGAGGATTTAAAGAAATTGGAGCGACGGGTTAAGTCTGAAGAGAGTCAATTGGCTAGAAATACGAAGTCTTTACCGAAATCGAGTTTGAGTGTCCAATAACCACGTATTACACGCTACGCGGTTACTACTTCTATGCTGAAGTATGTGAAGCGATACAATTTAATTAAGGTTTTTTGGAGCAGTTTGGAGCAGGTATGGGGCAAGCAAAAAGATCGTTGGAAGAGATAGAGGCACGTGGTTTTAATTCATACGATACGATTGTTTGTATCGAATGTATAAGTGAGCCTGCTGTTCGTGCATTTATTGACCAGAATGGCGTTTCTGCTAAATGCTCTTACTGTGAAGAAATATCTGAACATACAATAGAGTTTGATTTGCTTTTAGAACTTATTCTTAAGTCCCTTTCGTATGAGTGGAATAGCCCAAATGATGAGTGCTTGCCTTGGAATTCACGAGAAGGTGGGTATTATGGGACTGAAGTGTTTGACACGTGGGATTTGTTGTTGGATGTAATAGGTTTTGATGTGGAAAAGGATAGCTTGATAAGTGATGTCGTTAATGCTATTTGCAACGAACAATGGTGTGAAAAAAAACATTACTCTTTGAGTAAAGATAAGGTTCTTTTATATGGCTGGAAAGCCTTTTCTGACTTTGTGAAAAATACGGCGAGATTCGTTTTTTACAAAGCGCGCAATCCAAAATATGATGCCGACCAACATGATGAAATGAACCCGGTTGATATTTTAGAGAGCATTGGTCAAATGGTAAAGGAATTAGGGCTTGTTAAAATCATTAAAAAAGACACGGAGTTTAAAAGAATTCGAACAACAAAGACTGATGAAAATTTTTCAACAGCAGAAGATTTGGGTTCGCCTCCAGCAGACAAAGCCGTTTTTGCGAATAGAATGAGCCCTTCGGGAATCCCTATGTTTTACGGTGCATTTGATGTGAAAACAGCATTAAAAGAAACTTATGAAACAAGCGAGGATGAAGTAAAGGCTTTTTGCGCAACATTTAAAGCCGTTCGTGATTTGGTTGTGATTGATTTGTCGAGTGAGTTTGAAATTCCGAGTTTGTTTGATGCTGAAAGACGGGATAAACGCGGGGCAATTAAATTTTTAATAGACTTTGTTGAGGATTTTAGCAAACCAATTCAAAGAAGTGACGGGGCGCATGTTGAGTATGTTCCTACGCAGATTGTAACGGAATATTTTAGGCACTTATTGACAGTAAACAATCAAAGAATAGACGCTGTTATTTATCCGAGTTCAAAAGAAAAATCCGGGAAAGCAATTGTTATTTTTGCAAACTCGGCTCAGTGTATTGAGCCCAATGAAGCTATTCAAAACGCCCTGTTGGTTCTACATAATGTTGAGACTTTTGACCCAAAATTAAAACTGGAGAAACCATGACAAACCCCACCTCACCATCCCACCTCCTCGACAACCTTCGCCCCGACATCCGCGAGATGAGTTCATACCATGTGCCCGATGCGAGTGGCTTGATCAAACTCGATGCGATGGAGAATCCGTATGAGTTGCCGCTTGAATTAAAGCAAAAGCTGGCCGATGAACTCGCGCAGGTGGCTTTGAATCGTTATCCCGTGCCGAGTTACGATGCGTTGAAGCAAAATCTGAAAGCCTATGCGAAGGTGCCCGATGGCTTTGAGATGATTTTGGGCAATGGCTCGGATGAGTTGATTGCGTTGCTTTCGACGGCGTTGGCGAAGTTGCCGCGCGAGAACCACCACGAGCGCGCGACGATACTCGCGCCTGCGCCGAGTTTTGTGATGTACAAGGCCTCTGCGCTGATGAATCATGTGAATTTCGTTGAAGTGCCGTTGTTGAAAACCGACACGGATTTCCAACTCGATCCGCTGGCGATGGTGATGGCGATTGAGGAACACCGCCCTGCGTTGGTGTATCTGCCGTATCCGAACAACCCGACGGGCGCTGAGTTTGACCGCGCGGACATGGTGGCGGTGATTGAGGCGGCGCACCAGCGTCAAGCGTTTGTGGTGGTTGATGAGGCGTATCAGCCGTTCGCGTCATACACGTGGATGGCTGATTTGGCGCAGTTTGAAAACCTACTGGTTATGCGCACGGTGTCTAAGCTTGGCCTCGCGGGCGTGCGTTTGGGCTATATGGTGGGGCGCAGCGATGTAATTTCTGAACTCGACAAGGTGCGCCCGCCGTATAACGTCAATGTTTTGACCGAGTGCGCGGTGAATGTCGTGCTTGGCCATGCCGATGTGCTCGAGCAGCAAGCCGTGCAGATTCGCGCGACGCGCCATGATTTAATGGCGAGCTTGCAGCAGATGAGCGGCGTGTGTGTGTTTAACAGCAATGCCAATTTTGTCTTGGTCGAGTTGCTCAATCACGATGCGAGTGAGGTGTTTGAGGCCTTGAAAACACGCGGGATTTTAGTGAAAAACATGACGCACGCGCATCCGCTGTTGCGCAATTGCTTGCGCTTAACGGTCGGCTCGGTTGAGGAAAATCTAAGTTTAATCGAGGCAATGCGAGCGGTGGTGTCGACTATTTGAGGCTGCGCAAACGTTTGGTCACGAAGTATGAAATAGGAATGGACAATAACAAACCCACCACCACAGAGATAACAAGTTCTTGAGGGGTGTGACGACCCATCACCAGAGCCACAGTAAGTACAACACCCATCAAAACAGTGCTCACTAAAAGATGAATCAGAAATGACAGTAACATTTTAAGCCTTTCGTAGATAACCATAAATTTATTATGGTTATTTTACGCTTAATGCGTCCTTTTGCCAATGACTATTGCGTCCAGCGATTGGTATCGCAAGAAGTAATTTAAGTGCAAATCCAAAATCAATGTAGATGACGGTGGTTGGTCGTTTTAACGATGATTTGCTCAATGGCAAAAAAGCCGTTTAGCGGAAATCCAAGTAAAAATAATTTAGCTGCAATAAGGCAGGCAAAATCCATTAAAATATGACGTTTATATCATCATAAATTTTAATGGATGCCCCATGTCACGCACCGCACAAGTCACTCGTAACACAACTGAAACACAAGTCACCATCAGCCTTAACCTGGATGGCACAGGCAAAGCCGAGCTCAACAGCGGCGTGCCATTTCTCGATCACATGCTCGATCAAATCGCCCGCCATGGTTTGATTGATTTAAATGTGACCGCGACCGGCGACACGCAGATTGACGATCACCACACAGTAGAGGACGTTGGTATTACGCTCGGACAGGCGATTGCGCAGGCGATTGGTGACAAGCGCGGTTTGACGCGCTATGGCCACTCGTATGTGCCTCTCGACGAGGCTTTGTCGCGCGTGGTGATTGATTTTTCGGGTCGCCCTGGGCTGGAGTTTCACGTGCCGTTCACCCGCGCACGAGTGGGCTCGTTTGACCTCGATTTGTCGATTGAATTTTTCCGTGGTTTCGTCAATCACGCGGGCGCGAGTCTGCACGTGGATAACCTGCGTGGTTTGAATGCACACCACCAAATTGAAACCGTCTTCAAAGCGTTTGGCCGCGCGCTGCGCATGGCGCTTGCCATCGATCCGCGCGCGCCGGAATCGATTGCCTCGACCAAAGGCAGTTTGGTTGGTTAATTAATTGCCAAGCAATGTGATTAAATAGAGAAAAATATGGACGCTTTAAAAACCTTCATCGCCTTGCTGGCTTTGATAAATCCGCTCGGCGTTTTGCCGATGTTCATCAGTCTGACGCAGGGCTATAGCCTCAAAGAAAAGCGCCGCACGATACGCATCACTGCGTTTACGGTGATATCAGTGGTGACGGTGTGTGCGCTGCTCGGCGAACAAATCATTGCGTTTTTTGGCATCAGCACAGCGTCGTTGCAAGTTGCGGGTGGTTTGCTGATTTTGTTGATGGCGCTCAATATGTTGAACGCCAAAATGGGCGGCGCACGCACGACGGATGAAGAACTCGATGAAGCGGAGCACAAAAACACGTTGGGCGTGGTGCCGCTCGGCATCCCACTGCTCACTGGACCGGGTGCGATTTCGACGGTGATTGTTTACGCCGATAAAGCAAAAGGTGCAATGGATTATGCCGTCATCATCGGTTGTGGTGTTGGCATCGCAGCATTGGTTTGGATTACGTTGCAACTGGCCGATCCGATTAACCGCATCATGGGGCGCTCAGGGATTAACATCGCCACGCGGATTATGGGTCTGCTGGTCGCGGCGGTCGCGGTGGAGTTTATTGTTGAAGGTTTAAAAACCATGTTGCCCGCGTTGGCGCGTTGATGTGCGAGCGATTGATATAAATTTTAAGAAATATTTCAAATGAGCACAATAGCGATTTTAGATTACGGCATGGGCAATCTACGCAGCGTCTCGCAAGCCATGCGCACCGCCGCACCCGAGGTCAATGTCATCATCACGGACAAGCCCGACGAAGTGCGCGCCGCTGAGCGGGTGATACTGCCGGGGCAGGGCGCGATGCGCGACTGCATGGCGAATTTGCAAGCGAGTGGACTGCTCGATGCCCTCACCGAAAGCGCGAAAACCAAACCATTGCTCGGCGTGTGTGTCGGTGAGCAAATGTTGTTTGGCAAAGCTGAAGAAGGCGACTCACACGGACTCGGTTGGCTCGATGGCTCGGTGGTCAAGTTTCGTTTGGACGGCGTTCTCGACGCCAATGGCGCGAAACTCAAAGTCCCGCACATGGGCTGGAATCGCGTCAAGCAAACCCGCGCGCATGCGCTGTGGGCGGGCGTGCCCGATGACGCGTATTTTTACTTTGTACACAGCTACTACGTGCAACCGAATAAAGCGGCATTAACTGTCGGCAGCAGCGTGTATGGCAGCGAATTCACCAGTGCTGTCGCGCGGGAGAATGTATTTGCGACTCAGTTTCACCCAGAAAAAAGCGGCGCGGTGGGCTTGCAGGTGTATCGGAATTTTGCGGCGTGGAAGCCATAAGTCGCCAAGCGCCAGCTCACCATTGTTAATGATTTATCAACCTTAATTGAAAGACGTTTTATGTTGCTTATTCCCGCGATTGACTTAAAAGACGGCCAATGTGTGCGCCTCGAACAGGGCGAAATGGAACGCGTGACGGTGTTCTCCGATGCGCCTGAGCAAATGGCGGCGCATTGGGTTGAGCAAGGTGCGCGGCGTTTGCATTTGGTCGATTTGAACGGCGCGTTTGCAGGCAAACCTGTGAACAAAGACGCGATTGCGGCGATTTTAGACACCGTCGGTGACGACATTCCCGTGCAAATCGGTGGTGGCATTCGCGACCTTGAGACGATTGAGCGTTACATCGACATGGGGATTTCGTATGTCATCATCGGCACGGCGGCGGTGAAAAATCCGGGTTTTTTGCAGGAGGCTTGTTTGCAGTTTCGTGGCCACATCATTGTCGGACTCGATGCCAAAGACGGCAAGGCGGCGACCGATGGTTGGAGCAAAATCACGGGGCACGATGTCGGCGATTTGGCGAAAAAATACGAAGACTATGGCGTGAACAGCATCATTTACACCGACATCGGCCGCGATGGTATGTTGCAGGGGATTAACATCGACGCGACGGTGAAACTCGCGCAAGCCTCGCGCATCCCTGTGATTGCATCGGGTGGTTTGACGAACTTCGATGACATCGACGCGCTGTGTGCGGTGGTCGATGAAGGCGTTGAAGGTGTGATTTGCGGCCGCGCGATTTATTCGGGCGATTTGGATTTTGCCGCCGCTCAGGCGCGAGCAGATGCATTGTTGGACGCGAAATCTAAAGCGTGATGTGTGCTTGACGCTGAATGAAAAACGCGATTCGTCGCGTTTTTTTACGTCTGCTGATCGAGCGATTGCGTATTGAATTGTGGCAGAAGTGCGAGCAGGACGTCGGGGCAGTTGGTTAAAATTCCATCGACGCGCCATGCGATGAGTTGGCGTGCGTGTGCGGCGTCATTGACCGTCCAACAGTTGAGGTATTTGTCGTTGGCGTGGCTGGTTTTAACGATGGCCGCGGTGACCTGTGCTGCGTCTATGTGCGCCGCGTCGTGTGCCAACTCGGCCATGATGGGCGCAGTGTTAAAGGCGGTGCTGTGGCTGAACAGCTGTGCCAGCACGATGTCTGGCATGGCGTGGGCGAATGCTTCGAGCGCGATGGGGTGGAAGCTCGAGACGATGAGAAACCGAGCCAAATCAGGCGCGTCGAGCGCGACGTGGCGGATGCAGTCGGCGGTGTGCTGCGCGATGCGGCGCGCTTCGATTTCGATGGGCGAATTGGGCTGGCGTGTGAGCATGGGGCGGTCGGCGTTGGCACGCTCGGCTTGTTGCTCGGGGGTCTCGTCGTGCAGCTCTGTTTTGATTTCAATATTGATGAAGCCATGTGCAGGGCGGGCCCGCAAAACCGCTTCGAGGGTCGGGATGCGGGCATAGGCGTATACGTCGGCGAAATGAGAGCCTGCATCAAGCTGCTGTAAATCTGCCCAATCATCATCGCGCACGCGTCCTGTGCCGTTGGTCAGCGTGTCCAGCGTGTCGTCGTGAAACACCACCACCACACCGTCGCGACTGCACTGTACGTCAAGCTCGATGCCGTGCGCACCCATTTGCCACGCCAGCTCAAAGGCGGCCATGGTGTTTTGCGGGCGATACGCCATCGCGCCACGGTGGGCGTAGATGAGGGTGCGTTGGCCGATGGGCGGGAGGGCGGTTTTGGGCATTTTGGCTCTTTTTGTTTGGTGCTTTGAGGGTTGTATTATTGTGCATTTGCGCTGTGAAAGTAAATGAATTTTGTCTGCAACAAGCGGTTATCAGGTGGCGTAAATACCCGTATAATTGCATTTTATTTCCGTACAAAGAACACCATGTTGACCAAACGCATCATCCCTTGCCTGGACGTGACCGCCGGTCGTGTCGTGAAAGGCGTGAATTTCGTCGAGCTGCGCGACGCGGGCGATCCGATTGAAATCGCCAAACGCTACAACATGCAGGGCGCAGACGAGATTACTTTTCTTGACATCACGGCGACATCGGATGAGCGTGATTTGATTTTGCACATCATCGAGGCGGTCGCCGATCAGGTGTTTATTCCGCTCACCGTCGGTGGTGGTGTGCGCGAGGTCTCGGATGTGCGCCGACTGCTCAACGCGGGTGCGGACAAAGTGGGCATTAACTCTGCTGCGGTGAGCAATCCTAAACTGGTGTTTGACGCGGCGGATAAATACGGCTCGCAAGCGATTGTTGTGGCGATGGATGCCAAACGTATTTCGGCCGATGGCGAAGCGCCACGCTGGGAAATTTTCACCCACGGTGGTCGCCGTCCGACGGGCATTGACGCGATTGAGTGGGCGATTAAAATGAATGAACTCGGCGCGGGTGAGCTGCTGCTCACCAGCATGGATCGAGATGGCACGCGCAGCGGCTTTGACCTCGCACTCACGCGGGCGGTGTCGGATGCGGTGAGCAT
>CALMCK010000096.1 GCA_937862845.1 uncultured Burkholderiaceae bacterium
ATATTCAACACCATCACGGCTTGTCCAGACGTTTTTACACGTGACCGAACAGGTGTGACAACCAATGCATTTGTCCAAATTCAAGACCATACCAATTTGTGCTCTAATTTTCATCTCATGTCCTCTTCATTGAGCCGATTCGTTGACTGCAACAGGTTCATCCATCCAGTCCACTTTATTCATTTTGCGCACCACCACGTGCTCATCTCGGTTGCAACCAACCGTACCATAATAGTTAAAACCCCATGCTTGTTGGGCATAACCACCAATCATGTGTGTTGGCTTAAGCACTGTTCGCGTAACCGAGTTGTGTATACCACCGCGTTTACCAGAGACTTCTGCACCTGGGACATTGATGATTTTCTCTTGTGCGTGGTACATGAGAATCATCCCTTTGGGTACACGTTGGCTGACCACCACGCGGGCGGTCAATGTGCCATTGATGTTGAACACCTCAACCCAGTCATTGTCCACCAAGCCAGCAGCCACGGCATCCTTCTCGCTCAGCCAAACATGGGGGCCGCCACGCGAGAGGGTCAACATGCGCAAGTTGTCCGAATAGGTGCTGTGAATGCCCCATTTTTGATGTGGGGTGATGAAATTTAAAACAATCTCCGTGTTGCCATTGCTGTGCTTGCCTAAGACCGCATCAGTGGTTTTTAAATCCACTGCAGGACGATACACGCAAAAACCTTCGCCAAATGCACGCATCCATTGATGGTCTTGGTAAAACTGCTGGCGACCCGTCAATGTGCGCCATGGAATGAGCTCATGCACATTGGTGTAGCCTGCGTTGTACGAGACTTCTTCGCTCTCCAAACCTGACCAAATCGGTGACGAGATAATTTTGCGCGGTTGTGCCTGCACGTCTCTGAAGCGAATCGTGTCATGCTCACGTGGTTTGGCCAAATGCGTGTGGTCAATGCCGGTGAACTTGCCCAATGACTCCCATGCTTTCACAGCGACGTGGCCATTGGTTTCAGGCGCAAGCGTTAAAATCATCTCGGCTGCGTCAATCGCGGTGTTGAGTTTCGGCTGGCCTTTGCCTGCGCCGTCGGCGACGACTTTATTAAAGCCGCGCAACACATCGACCTCGTGTTCGGTTTTCCACGACATGCCTTTGCCACCGTTGCCGATTTTTTCGAGCAGTGGGCCGATGGAAGTGAATTTTTCGTAAATCTGTCCGTAGTTGCGCTCAACCACCGTCATCGCTGGCATGGTTTTACCAGGGATGGGATCGCACTCGCCGTGTTTCCAGTCTTTGATGTCAAACGCTTGACCGAGCTCCTGCGGGCTGTCGTGCATGAGCGGTGTGAGCACCAAATCTTTGCGCGTGCCGATGTAATCGCCAGCGATTTCGGAGAATTTTTTGGCAATGCCTTTGTAAATTTCCCAATCGGTTTTTGACTGCCACAGCGGTTGCACCGCTTCGGACAATGGGTGGATGAACGGGTGCATGTCTGATGTATTCAAATCGTCTTTTTCATACCATGTCGCGGTGGGCAATACGATGTCGGCAAACATACACGTGGTTGACATGCGGAAGTCCAGCACCACCAGCAAGTCGAGCTTGCCTTCGGCTGCTGGGCGCACGGTGACTTCTTCTGGCTTGATGCAGTCGCCGTGGTTTTCGTCACCGAACACCGCGTTTTGTGTGCCGAGTAAATACTTTAAGAAATACTCATGGCCTTTGCCCGATGAGCCCAAAATATTCGAGCGCCAAACAAACATATTGCGCGGGAAGTTTTTAGGATTGTCAGGGTCGTTGCACGACATGTCGAGCGAGCCGTCTTTGAGCGCGTTGACCGTGTATTCGATTGGGTCGACACCGGCCTTCTCAGCGGCTGCGGTCAAATCAAGTGGGTTGTCGCGCAACTGAGGCGCAGAGGGCAACCAGCCCATGCGTTCGGCTTTGGCGTTGTAGTCGATGGTGGCCATGGTTTTGACGCCATCGTGCGTGGGCGCGCTGATTTCGTCCATGCTCAATTTTTCATGACGCCATTGACTGGTGTGTGCGTAGAAGAACGATGTGCCGTTCATCTGACGCGATGGGCGATGCCAATCCAAGCCAAATGCCAGTGGCGTCCAGCCAGACTGCGGGCGCAGTTTTTCTTGGCCAACATAGTGACACCAGCCACCGCCTGATTGGCCGACCGCACCGCACATCATTAACATGTTGATGATGCCGCGATACGCCATGTCCATGTGGTACCAGTGGTTCAAGCCTGCGCCGACGATGACCATGCTTTTGCCATGGGTTTGGTGCGCATTTTGGGCGAACTCACGCGCGACTTGAATCACCATTTCGGCTTTGACGCCTGTGTGTTTTTCTTGCCATTTGGGTGTGTACGGAATGTCCTGCATGTAGTCGCTCGCCACGGTGTCCGAGGCAAACTCAGGCACACCACGGTCGATGCCGTAGTTGGCCACCATCAAATCAAACACCGTCGCCACCAATGCGCTCGTGCCATCGGCCAGTGTGATGCGTTTGGTCGGCACTTTGCGCAGTTGAATGTCGGTGCTGTCTTGTTTGTTGGCGTCGATGAAATACTCAAACGCCACTTCGGTCACTTCATCGTGCTTGCCGAGCAAGGTCAGTTGTGCTTGGACGTCTTTGTCGTTGGCTTCTTTGGCGGTTAAATTCCATTTGCCTTGTTCGCCCCAGCGGAAACCAATCGAGCCTTTGGGTGCGACGATGTCGCCCGTGTTCTCGTCAATCAGCAGGGTTTTCCAATCTGGATTATTGTCCTGACCCAAATTGCCTGAGAGGTGGGAGGCGCGCAAGAAATATTCGGGCAACAGTTGACCATCTTTTTCGGCGAGTTTGACCAGCATCGGCATGTCGGTCAAACGGCGGCAGTAGTCTTGGAAATAATCCGAGGGATTGTTTAAGTGAAACTCTTTGAGAATCACATGGCCCATCGCCATCGCGAGGGCGGCGTCGGTGCCTTGCTTGGGCGCCAGCCAAATGTCGCCGAACTTCGCCATTTCACCATAATCAGACGACACCGCGACGGTTTTGGTGCCTTTGTAACGCACTTCGGTGTAAAAATGCGCGTCGGGCGTGCGCGTCATCGGCACGTTTGAGCCCCATACCATTAAGTAAGTCGAATTGTACCAATCCGCAGATTCCGCCACGTCGGTTTGCTCGCCCCACACCTGCGGAGACGCAGGCGGCAAATCGCAATACCAATCGTAGAAAGACAAAGACACGCCGCCGATGAGCGAGAGGTAACGCGAGCCAGCAGCGTAGCTGACCATCGACATCGCAGGGATTGGTGAAAAACCAACCACGCGGTCAGGGCCATAGGTTTTGACCGTGTAGGCATTGGCCGCTGCAATCATTTCATTCGCTTCGTCCCATGTCGCGCGCACCATGCCGCCCAAGCCACGTTTGGATTTGTATTGTTTGGCGCGTTCGGGGTCTTGCGAGATGTATTCCCACGCGGCGGTCGGTGACATGGTCGCGCGGGCATCGCGCCACATGCGCATCAAGTGTCCACGCATCATCGGGTATTTGACCCGCTGTGCCGAGTAGACATACCAGCTGTACGATGCGCCGCGCGGGCAGCCACGTGGTTCGTGATTCGGCAAATCAGGTCGGGTGCGCGGATAATCGGTTTGCTGGGTTTCCCATGTGATTAAGCCGTTTTTGACATACACCTTCCACGAGCATGAGCCCGTGCAGTTCACGCCATGGGTGGAGCGCACGATTTTATCGTGTTGCCAACGGCTACGGTAGGCGTTTTCCCACGAGCGGTCTTCGTTGACCACTGCGCCATGACCGTCTGAAAAAGTGCTGCGCACTTTGCCCAAAAAATTAAGTCTGTCTAAAAAGTGGCTCATATGCCCTCGCTTTGGTTGTGGACGGAAATACGGTGGCTGCGCCCAGTGTTTCCGTGGTTTAAAGGAGATGTGCATCATCAATGATGTGAAAGCGTCGTTTGATGCGGCGCCTATGAATCAGCGTGTGCGTGTTCAATTTGAGTACAGCATACATGGCTTGATATGCCGCGACTATTGGCGAAAAGTGCCAATGGCTTATGCAATCGATGGGGGCACGACTAATACCAAAGTCGTAGTGTGATTAAATGGCCAAAACCATTTTGGCGCCAGCAATCAGCAGCACCAGCGCGAGTGCGCGTTGTATCCAAGCATTGTTCAAGTGTTTCGAGCCCAGCGTTGCGCCGATATAACCGCCCAACACCGCCGCCAGTGCCCAGATGGGCCAATCGGCGGGCAACGTCGCCCCTTTGGTCAACACGCCGAGCAGTCCCGCCACCGAGTTGACCAAAATAAATGCCGCCGAAACACCTGAAATCGTGCGCACCTGCGCCCAACCACGCCAGAGTAAAATCGGTGATAAAAAGATACCGCCGCCCACGCCCGTCAAGCCCGACAACAACCCCAGCACAGCGCCGACAGCCGACAGCGTGGCGGGTTTGACCGCGCGAATCTCATCGCTCTGTGCGCCAAATGAGCGGCGAAACGAATACACGGTGGCATACAGCAGCACCACGCCAATGACGGGCTTATAGACATGCGCGGGCAACGTCAGATAACCGCCCAGATACGCAAAGGGGATGGATGTCACAATCAAGGGCAACAAAATGCGCCATGAAAAAGCACCGACGCGGCCATACTGCACCACGGCAATGCTGGCCACCAAAATATTGAGCACCAAAGCCGCAGGCTTCATCTCTGCAGGGGCAATGCCATACAGGGCCATCACCGCCAGATAACCCGATGCGCCCGCGTGACCGACCGAGGCATACAGGACGGCAGCAATGAATATCAATAGAGGTAAAAACGTGGTGTCCATGGCGAGCAGTTTGACGAAAAATAGAAAAAAGAAAATGAAAATTTAACACAAAACCCACTCAAATGGATACCAGCATTGAGTGGGGTTTTGTCAAATCAAAAGCTGTTTCCTTGCTGTTTCCTTGCTGTTTTAGCAAGGGGTTTTCGCGCCTTTGCGCGAATAAAACCACCAGTTCACGCCGACACACACCGCATAATAAGCGATAAAAACCATCAGAGCCGATGCCACACCACCCGTCGCCGCGATGGAAATGCCATAACTTTTGGGTACAAAAAAACCACCAAACGCACCAATCGCCGCAGAAAATCCCAGCACCGCAGCGCTCTCTTTATTGGCATTCAACTCAATCGATGCGTCCGTGGCATTGCCCCCCAATGCGTCTTTAACAACCTTGTGAAAAATCTTTGGCACCTGCGCAAAAGTCGAGGCATTGCCCACGCCCGTCAAAGTAAACAAAGCGATAAAGCATGCAAAGAAGCCCTGAAAGCTGCCACTGCCTGCCACGCCTTCTTCGGGTAAAAACCGCAGAACCCCAAACACCGCAAAAATCATGCCAACAAACACAAGGGTCGTCACTCGCGCCGCGCCGAAACTGTCGGACAGCTTGCCGCCTGCCACGCGCGCCAAACCACCAATCAATGCGCCCAAGAACACATATTGCGTGGCATTGATTTCTGGAAACTGGCCTTTCATCAACAAACCAAAGCCAGCGGCAAAACCGATGAACGAGCCGAATGTGCCCAAATACAGCACACACATCAACCACGTGTCGCGGCGTTTAAAAATAATCGATTGGTCTTTGAATGACGACTTGGCACTGGCAATGTCGTTCATGCCAAACCATGCCGCTATCGCCGACACCGCCACAAATGGTATCCAAAAAAATGCGGCGTTTTGCACCCAAACGCTTTTCACCACATCGCCTTTGACATAGGACTGCGCATCAGAGCCTACTGCGAATATGCCCATGACGACCACCATCGGCACGACGAACTGAACCAAGGACACCCCCAAATTACCCAAGCCTGCATTGATGCCCAATGCTGTGCCTTTTTCTGCTTTTGGGTAAAAAAAGCTGATATTGCTCATCGAGGATGAAAAGTTCGCACTGCCAAAACCACACAGCAACGCCCACACCTGCATTTGCCACAGCGGCGTATCAGGATTCTGCACCGCAAAACCCAGCCCCACCAAAGGTATCATTAAAGACGCCGTGGTCAACGCCGTCCAGCGACGCCCGCCGACGATGGGCACCATGAATGAATAAAATATCCGCATCGCCGCACCAGACAACGCAGGCAAGGCGGCCAAATTAAACAACTCTTCTTTGCTGTATTTAAAACCGATGTTGGGCAAGTAGGTCAGCGTCACCGACAGCACTTGCCACACTGCGAATGCGAGTACCAATGCGGGAACGGACAGCCATAGATTGCGGTTGGCGATGGACTTGCCGGTTGATTGCCAGAAGCTTTTGTCCTCTGGTGTCCATTCGTTTAAAATTTTAGCCATGGTATTTCCTTTAAAGGTGATGGGTGATGAATGCATCACCACGATACGATATGCGTTTGTGTTGCGTTATTGAGCCTGAGCAATGCGTTGATCTCGCACGGGTTTAAATGAGAAATACATCCAGACCAAACTGACGCACACCGTGCCATACAGCAACATGAATGAGGTCGAACGCACGCCGGTCAAATCAACCAACACACCAAACATAATCGGTAAAAAGAAACCGCCCAAGCCGCCCGCCAAACCGACCACACCAGACACCGCACCGATTTGGGTCGGGTATTCGTTGGCGATGAATTTAAACACCGATGCCTTGCCGACCGCCATGGCCGTGCCCACGATGAACAATATAACTGTGAACACTGTGGCATTGAGCCCCACGTGGAACGACTGCGCACCCGCCGTGGTCTGCACCACCAAATCTGTTTGCGGGTAAGAGAGTAAAAAGAATGCCACCCAGCACACCCACATCACGCCCCACGTGACTTTGAGCGCGCCGAATTTATCCGACAGATAACCGCCAAAAGCACGCAACACACCGCCTGGCAAAGAGAAACACATGGCTAAAAACCCAGCATGCGCCAAATCAAAACCGTATTCGTTGACGTAATACTTCACCATCCACAGAGCGAGCGCGACATAACCGCCAAACACCACCGAATAAAGCTGGCAATAGCGCAGCACCGCCGGGTCTTTCATCACGGCCAATTGCTCTTTGAGTGACACTTTGCTTGAGACCACGTGTTTCGGGTTGTGGTAACTGAACAACCAAAAAAGAATGGCCGTGACCAACATAATGACGGCGTAAACAGTGGGCACCATTTGCCATCCCGCCCACACAATAATCGCAGGGGCAATCAGCTTGGTCAACGCCGAGCCCGCATTGCCCGCACCAAAAATCCCCATCGCCAAACCCTGCTTATCACGATCAAACCAACGCGCCACATAAGGCGTGCCCACTGAAAAAGAACCGCCCGCCAAACCGATGAATAACCCAATGACAATGAAATGCCAGTAGGCCGTGGCGTACTGCATCACATAAATCGGCACAACCGTGGCCAGCATCAACACAAACATGACAATCCGCCCGCCGTATTTGTCAGTCCAAATGCCCAGTGGTACGCGCACAAGTGCACCTGAGAGCACGGGTGTGGCGGCTAAAATCATGGTTTCTGTTTCATTGAGCTGGAGGATTTTTTGCAGCGGTACGCCGAGCACAGCAAATATCATCCACACCATAAAACAAATGGTGAAGGCCAATGTACTGGCTATGAGTACCGACCATGCCTGTCGTTGGTTGCCTGTGTTCTGAGTCATCATTTTCTCCTTTAGGGGTGACCTAATGAGGGTACGCCTGTTGCCGCCCACTCGCTATTGACTGAAAGAGGACAGAAACACGGCGTTCGCACAGCGCTCACCTAGTTCTTTTGGGGGATGGTTGCCCACCCGATTGTGTTGATTGAGAAATCAAGAGCAGGCTACAATCTGTCTAAGGCGTTCTGATTGGTTTTTTTTGCAATCAGACTGTCCGTACAACCAAACATTGAAGTGACCCGTGATGACTTTAGAGATTATTTTATCGGCCAGCCACATCCTATTGATTATGGGCTGGGTGAGCTTTTTGGCGGCGCAGACGGCGTTGTCTCATGCCGAATGGATGAATGTGGCGGTGTTGCGCCGATTGCTGCGCTTGGATTCCTACGCTTGGCTGTGCGCGTTGTTACTGCTGCTCAGTGGTGTTTTGCGTTTATTTTTGGGGTTGAAAGGCTGGGATTTTTTCGCCACTCAATGGGCGTTGTATTTAAAAATCACCGTGTTTGGTTCGTTGTTGTTGATTGAGTTTTGGGTGAGTTTGCAATATCGACTGTGGTGGCGCGCCCATGAGGCCGATGCCACATTGCCCGATGGACCGCACATCCGCAATGTGCGCAAGGCATTGATGCTGCAAACCCATTTAATGATTGTTCTGCCGATTTTAGGCGCGCTGTTGAGTCGAGGGGTATTTTAGATGGCCACGTTATTGCACATTTCAAAATCAGATACTGAAAAAAAATTCGCTTTGTTTGAATTGGGTTTTCGGCCGTTCTTTCTGCTGGGCGGTTTGTTTGCCTGTGTGTCCGTATTGCCATGGGTGCTTTCTTTGCATGGCGTGGCGTTCATGCCTTTGGGCGGCGGTCTGTGGTGGCATGTGCACGAAATGATTTTCGGTTTCGCGCTGGCCATCATCATTGGCTTTTTACTCACGGCGGCACAAAACTGGACGGGCGTGCCAAGTGCCACGGGCGGCTTACTGGCAGTGCTGACGCTGCTGTGGCTGCTGCCACGCGTGTTGTTGACTTTTGTGTCGATGGATTTTTGGTGGCTGGTGATGGCCTTGGATGTGGCGGCGGCTTTGACGGCGGCCAGTGTGCTGGCGCGCATGGTGATTAAGGCTGGACAGTGGCGCAATGCGCCCTTCGTGGTGATTTTGCTGGGCTTTTCTGTGTTGAATGCGTTGAGCTACTGGTTCATTCATCTCAATGATTTCGCGAGCTCTCTGCGCATCATGGAAAGCGTGCTGTGGCTGGTGGCGGTGGTGATGAATATGATGGGCGGTCGCGTGATTGCTTTTTTCACCGAGCGCGCGAGTGAGTTTACCCGCAGGGCTGAGCCCAAATGGTTGTTGTCTGCGTCCAATGCGGCTTTGCTGGGGTTGGCCGTGGCGTTTTTATTTGAAAGCGACGTGCCCATGCGCATTTTTGCATTGATGAGCGCATTGCTGGTGGGCTATCGGTTCTCGTTGTGGGGATGGCAAGCCTCGTTTAAAAACCCGTTGCTGTGGTCTTTGCATGTGTCGTTTTTTTCACTGCCTTTGGCCTGTGCGTTGTTGGCGGCAGGCTTTGTGCGCTCGGGCGCACTGCATGTGTTCACCATCGCGGCCATGTCAGGACTGATTATGGCGATGGTCAGTCGCGTGAGTTTGGGGCACACAGGGCGTGCGCTGACCACACCCAAAGGCATGGCAGTGGCTTATGTATTGTTGGTTTTGGCGGCGTTGCTGCGGGTATTGGCGGTGGTTTGGACGCAGGCGTATCTGCCGCTCATCGACAGTGCTCTGTTGTTGTGGATGTTGGCGTGGTTGATATTTTTGTACCACTATGCGCGGATGTATTTTTTACCGCGCACAGATGGTCGGCCAGGATGATGTCACGATGCGGGTTTGTCCAATCCGTGTTCGACCGCGTACACGGCGGCTTGCACCCGTGAAACCAGATTGAGTTTGCGCAAGATGTTTTGCACATGCACCTTCACGGTGGATTCTGCGACATCCATGTGGCGCGCGATGTGTTTGTTGGACACGCCGGTGGACAACCAAACCAAGGTCTCACGCTCGCGTGGGGTGAGGCTGTCGATTTCTTTGGGGTAGGCGGGCGCTTCGGGTGAGCGCAGTCGCGCGACCAGTTTGGTCGTCATTTCTGGCGACAGCACCGAGTCGCCGTCAACTGCGCGACGAATTGAGGTGAGTAAAAAATCAATGTTGATGTTTTTAAGCAAATAGCCACGTGCGCCGACGCGCATGCATTCGGCCAAATCATTCACATCCTCGGACACGGTCAACATCAGCACGGACATCTCTGGGTGTGTGCCGATGATTTGTGCCAATGCTTCTTTGCCGTTCATCACAGGCATGTCTAAATCGAGCAACACCACATCGGGCTTTAGCTGATCAGCCAGTTTCACACCGGTCAAACCGTCGGCGGCTTCCCCCACGATATTAAATCCTTCTTGTTTCTGTAGTATGCCGCGCAGACCGCTGCGAAACAGCTCGTGGTCGTCCACAAGTAACACATTAATACTCATAATATAACCCTTTGGTTGGCAGGTAAGCGCAAGCTCACCTGTGTGCCACGTCCGATTTTTGATTCGATGGTGAGCTCGGCGTGGATGTTGTTGGCGCGCTCTTGCATGATGTGGGTGCCGACGTGGCCCGATTGTTTTTGGGCGAGGGTTTGTGCATCAAACCCTTGACCATCGTCCTCGATAATCAGTTGGAAATCATCTTGATTGGTCATTGTAATCTGAACCTCGCTGGCTTGCGCGTGCTTGCGGATGTTTGATAGGGCTTCTTGCAAAATAAAAATCACTTGCAATTGTTGCTGCGGTGATAGGCGCGCACCATCGCCCTCGGTTTTTAAACGTGCGGGGATTTGGGTTTGCGATTCGAAGCGTTGGAGCACGGCTTGCACCGATGTGCTGAAGTCTTGTTCGGCCAAACGGGTGCGGAAATTGAGCAGCAGTTCACGCACATCGTCGTAGGATTCTTGCACGCCGTTTTGAATCGATGCCAAATACTCTTGCGCGTCATCGTATTGTTGACCATGCAAAGCGGCCGCCATCATTTGTGTTTGCAAATTGAGGTATGACAGGCTTTGCGCAATCGAATCATGCAAATCTTGCGCCATCAGATTTCGCTCCTCCGACACAGCGTATTGTTGACCGCTATCTATCAAGCGCTGGTTTTCAATAGCAACACCAAGCTGCCCAGACAGTGATTCAATGAGTCGGGCCGTTTCGGCAGTCAGCATGTTTTTCGTTTTAAAATACAGCGTGAACAACCCCAAATCCTGCTGGGAAAAACGTATTGTGAACGCACGCACTTCAGCAAAACCAGCCAAACAACACGGCAACTGTGCCGCCGACATGACGTGCAGATTGATGGGAATTTCAATCGCTTCTTGACTCGTGATTTTGCACTGACATTTTTCCATTTGTGTGCACAGCGCTGTGGGCTGCAGCATCGTTTCAGGCAGACCTTGCGCGGCCAAATAATCCAACGCTTTGCGTTGGTCATCTAGCAATCGAATCGACCCAGCGTCTGCGCCCGTCATGTCCATCATGCGCGTCACGAAACCATGTGCAGTGGTCTCTATGCTGTGCGAATCATGTAAATAAGCGGTGATGGCATACAGGCTGGAGAGCTCGTGGTTTCTATTGGCCAGCGCTTGGGTTTTTTCGGTGATTTTTTGTTCTAAATTGCTGTGCGCGTCTTGTAGGTTTTCCGCCATTTGATTAAAACCATCGGCGACAATGCCAAACTCATCTTCGGAGTGCTTGCGGATGCGTGCTTTTAAATCGCCCAAGGCCAAACGCACAATGCCGCCACGCAAGGTATCGAGCGGGCTGATGACCAGTCGATACGATAGATAAATCCCCGTGATGGCCGTGACAAACGTCATCAGTATCAACAGCATCTGAAACAAGCGCAGCAGCTGAATGTTGCGTGTGTTTTCCTCTTCAATGAGTTTGACCAAATGGTTGATGTCATTGGCATAGTCGTCCACCACGTGTCGATTTTCAGTGGTGATGGCCGCATGTGTTTGTGCCAATTGCTGATACCACGGCAGCAGGGTTTCATGCCATTGGTTGTCAATTTTTTTAACCTGTACACTCAACGATTCATCATTCGGCATGAAGGTTTTACCACCGCCGACATGGCGTAAGTTATACAGCGCTTGTTCGAAGTCATACTGCTGTTGGCGCAACTCGGGAGAGATGTCCCGATAGTAATCATAGGTCAACGCCATTTGAAATGTGCGCTTGCGCAGACTGCCCGCATCGTTAATCGCCATACCGACTTTTTCGAGCTCCCATGACAGCATCAAGGTGTAGCCCGTGAAAACAAAGGCGCACAACAACCAAAACAACATGCCAATCAGCAGCCGAAAAGACAGGCTGTTGAGCTTGGTCACCGAACGAAAGCTGTCAACTTGATGATTCATGGTGTGTGCTTTGCCACGTCAGGATTGATGAAGTCGCCGCTTTTACCGCCTTGCTTGGTCGCGAGGGTGATGCCATCGATGCGCATGGTTTTATCGACGGCTTTGAGCATGTCATAAATCGTCAACAAGCCGATACTGGCACCCGTCAATGCCTCCATTTCAACGCCAGTTTTGCCAATGGTTTGAGCGGTCACTTCTATGCGCACTGTGTGTTCGGCTTGATTTGCATGAAACTCGACGGCCACCCGCGTCAACGCCAAAGGGTGACACAGCGGTATCAAATGAGGGGTTTGCTTGCAGGCTTGAATCGCGGCAATCCGCGCAATGCCCAGCACATCGCCTTTTTTATTGTGCTGCGGGTCGAGGTGGGCGAATGCTGCGGCCGACATTTTAATCTGACCGATGGCGCATGCGATGCGCTCGCTGTCGGCTTTTTGCCCGACATCGACCATGTGGGCTTGTCCTTGCGTGTCAAAATGATTTAATGAATTCATGGTGGGTCATTCTTTGCAAATAATTGAGAGATGTTCATGCGTGCGCCACACGACCGATCAAGCAATCGCAAAGTGGCGAATCTGTGTGATGAACTATAATGGGGTTATAACATATTCTTTTGCCCGAATTCTACCCTACCAAAGGTGGATGTCACTTTGTTTTAAATGTTGATAATGGGTTTTCAACTTTGAAAGCAGCCCTATGATTGAGATACAGTATTTCGGAAAAATCCGTGAACTCGTGCAGTGCGACCTCGAAACCATCGACTGGCAAGGCGCAGACACGGATGCTTTGCTCGTGCATTTACGTGGCAGAGGTGAGCCGTGGGCGAGCGCTTTGGCACACCATCAAGTGTATAAAATCGCATTGAACCATCGGATTTTACACAGCGCGCAAAGCATCCCTGAGGGTGCCCATATCGGGATTTTGCCACCCGTCACAGGGGGTTGATATGACTGCGATTTGGCAATGCGTTCGCGTGCAAACCGAAACATTTGACATGGGTGCTGAGGAAAAATCCCTGCGCGCGCATGCAGGTGACTGCGGCGCGTTGGTGGCGTTTATGGGCTTGGTGCGAGAGTTTGATGCACAGGACAACCCGGTGCAGGCGTTGCACTTGGAGCATTTTGCTGGGGTGACCGAGCATGCCATTGAGCAGATTATCGAGCAGGCGCAGGCACGCTGGGACTTGACGGCGGCCACGGTGATTCACCGTGTTGGCCAGCTACATGCGCATGAACCGATTGTGTTGGTGATGGTCGCCAGCGCCCACCGTGAGGCGGCGTTTTTGGCGGCGCAATTCATCATGGATGTGTTGAAAACCACCGCGCCTTTTTGGAAAAAAGAGCAGTTTGCCGATGGCAGCGCGCAATGGGTCAATGCCAAAGACAGCGACGCCAATGCGAGCTCGCGCTGGGATGACCATGCAGACCGAAACTAAGGTGGTGGGTTTGATACTCGCAGGCGGCCAATCAAGCCGCATGCAAGGCCATGACAAAAGCACGCTCTTGTTGCACGGCCAGTCGATGATGGCACATGTTGTCGAACGACTTTTGCCACAGGTGGCTGCGGTTTGGGTCAGCGCCCAAAGCCCCATTTTCGCCAGCGTATAGGTCATA
>CALMCK010000097.1 GCA_937862845.1 uncultured Burkholderiaceae bacterium
GTCGTTTATTTCCTTGACCAAAGTTTTGCCCATACTCAACCCAGATGAGTTCTCATTGCTCAAAAAAGGCGGCCATGTGTTGGCACTGGTCAAGCCGCAATTTGAGTTGAGCGCGGACGCGTTGAGCAAAGCGGGCATCGTGAAAAACCCAGACGACTACGCCACGGTGCAAGCGAATATTTTGCAAGCCTGCTTGGCCGCTTCGCTCACCGTCATTGATTATTTTGCCAGCCCGATCACGGGCGGCGACGGCAACCACGAGTTTTTCGTGTTTGCCCAGCAACACTAAAGGACACACCATGAGTTTAAATATTCCTGTCAGCTTTGAATTTTTCCCACCCAAAACCGCCGAAGGGACAGAAAAACTCGCCAACGCAGTCACTGCGCTGGCCGAATTCAAACCTGAGTTCTTTTCCTGCACCTATGGCGCAGGCGGCTCGACACAAAACGGCACATTCACCACCGTCGCCGCCATCCGCGAGCGCGGCTTCGACGCGGCACCGCACCTCTCGTGCGTGGGCTCAACCCATGCGGGCATCCTCGAAATTTTACAACACCTCAAGGCACAAAACGTGCGCCGCATCGTCGCTTTGCGTGGCGATTTACCATCGGGCATGGGCGGCATGGGAGAGTTTCATTATGCATCCGAACTGGTCAGCTTCATTCGCGAACAAACTGGCGACTGGTTTCACATCGAAGTCGCCGCCTACCCCGAATACCACCCGCAATCATGCAGCCCTGCTGACGATTTAAAACATTTTGTGGCAAAAATGCAAGCAGGCGCCAACTCCGCCATCACCCAGTATTTTTACAATGCCGATGCCTACGCCCGATTCGTCGACGCTGCCAGGGCAGCAGGCGTGACCGCACCCATCGTGCCAGGGATTATGCCCATCACCAATTACAGTCAACTGGCGCGCTTCTCCGACGTTTGCGGCGCCGAGCTGCCCCGTTGGATACGCTTAAAGCTGGCCAGCTTCGGTGATGACCGTGCCTCGATTACCGAATTCGGACAAGAAGTTGTGATACACTTATGTGAACGATTGATAGAGCTCGGCGCACCTGCGCTGCATTTCTACACACTCAATCAAGCAAAACCATCTGCCGCCGTATTGCATGCTCTAAAGTGAATCGCGTCAACCCAAACACCGCTTGCGCACTTAATGCTTTTGTACTTAACCCATAACGACCCGTATTTTTAATTAGAACACGCACCATGAAAAAAATCCTCACCTGCTTGGCCATCGCCAGCGCCTTTGCCGCAGCACCCGCATGGGCACAAAACAGCGCAGTCAACGCACAGCAACAACAAAACAATGCCTACGTCTCTCAAAAAACTGCGGTGATTTTTGACTGCACCGCGCCAAAAGCACCTGCGGGCTGGAAAACCATTATTTTGCAACTGGTGAAAAAAGACAACAACTTCACACTGTTCACCTCCGCCGTCATGGGCGACAACACCATCGCTCAGTTCGCCACCTGCGACATCAGTCAAGTCGCACAAAACATGTTTGATTTAACCAACGTCATGACCGACGAGGATCAAAAAAACTGGAAAGTCATTTTATTACAAGCCCAGCCCAACCGCTCAGTGGTGTTTCAAGCCTTAACCCAAGCCGATGTCGTGCGCATCAACAGCGGCAAAACCCAGTAACTTCCCACCATAAAATAATCCCTTACTATATTGGAGTTGATATGAAAAACAGCATCAAAGCCCTCATTCTCGCCGCCAGCTTAACCACATTCAATGCAATGGCGCAGACCGACGCCGCCGCACCGGCCACCAAACAGCTGTCCAGCACACAAGAAAAAGACATCCGCGCCGTCGCCGCCAACATCGTTAAATGCGCCATGGTCAAAGCCCCAAAAGGCACCGTATCAATTCAAACAGAACTCTACCCCATCGATGAGAAATCAGCCCAAGTCACTGTCATCGCCATCAATGACAAACAAGAAAAAACCATTGTGCAACCCTGCGACAACAGTCAAATCGCCGCTCAAATGTATTCAATCGCCCCTTACTTGCCCGCAAAAGCCGACGAAAAATATGTGGGCTACTTAATGGTCAACTCAGTGGACGGACAAACAGTCTTTGCGCGACTCATCCCCGCCAGCGAACTGGAAAAAGCCAACGCAGCCGCACAAGCTGCAACACCTCAGAAGTAATCCCAAACCATCATAGGAAGGCCGCTTTGGCGGCCTTTTTTCAATGAAAAAAGCAAAACCCCTGCCGCTCGATAAAATCATCCAAAACCAAGGTTTCGGTACGCGCGCTTACTGCCGCGCACTCATCGAGGCCAACGATGTCATGGTGCGCGGTGCGCCGTGCGATGATCCTGACGCGTTGTTTGACTTGGCAGATTTGGATTTTAGCATCGAAGGTGAGCCACACCGCTATCGGACGAATGTCTACATTGTGCTGAACAAGCCCGTTGATTTTGAATGTTCGCAGAAACCAAAACATCATAAAAGTGTGCTTGCATTACTGCCCAGTTATCTGCGTGAGCGCAGCAATCAAAGCGTGCAACCGGTCGGCCGCCTCGATGTGGACACCACGGGATTACTGCTGCTGTCCGACGATGGCCAGTTCATCCATAAAAACACCTCGCCCAAGAAACAAGTGGATAAGGTGTATCACGCCACATGCAAACACGCCATGGATGACGCGTTTTTGACTGAGCTCAAAAATGGTGTGTTACTGCACGATGAAAATCAAACCATTAAAGCCGTCAATGCGCGCGCGCTCACTACTCATCTGCTGGAGTTGACCATTCAAGAAGGCAAATACCATCAGGTCAAGCGCATGATTGCCGCAGCGGGCAATCGCTGTGAGGCGCTGCATCGGCTGTCGGTCGGTGAATTTTCTTTACCCACAGACTTGGCGATTGGTGATTGGCGATTTTTGGAGCTGTGATTTGTTGAGTCGCCGTGCTGTTTGTCCACGTCAGCATCTGTTTGATGAACGGCCGAAATGAGTGATGAATGATTTCAAACCATCATTCAGCAGTCCCTTTCATGAATGCGGCCCGCACGTTTTCAGGCACACTCACAGGTCTTTTGGTGGTGATGCTCACGCAGACCATCAGTATGGTCGCACGACACACCTCAACGCCATCATGAACAATGGTTTGCGCCAATGTAATCGATGAGCGCCCCAAGGTGAGCACTTGCGCTGTTGCCTCTATCTGCGCATCAATCGTCAATGGCGAGAGCCACTCAATATCAGCAGAACGGATCACAAAACCAATGCCCATTTCCATCAGCGGACCATGATCCAAATCAGCTGCACGCAGCCAGTCGGTGCGCGCGCGTTCAAAATACTTGATGTAATTGGCATGGTAAATAATGCCCAATGCATCAGTGTCCTCAAAATACAACTTAATCGGCATGCTAAATATTGGATATGTCATGTCATCTTTCTGTGTTCGTTGTTTCAAAAAATCAACCCGCTCAATCAATTGTGCCATAAAAATTCTTAAAACGGCACAATACCATCCACATCAAAATCACGGCGAAACCAGCCCTGCTTCGCCCCAACCAAAGTGCGCGCGCCGACGCGCCGCACCGCAGGGACAATGTTTCCTGAATTCATGAATCTGTCGCGCAGCCACGGTGCCACCGTGCGATTGGATTGGAACAACGGCGTCAACCAGCGACTCGCCCATTGATAGTAGCGCAGATGGTGTTTGCGCGCAGCACTGTATTGCGACAATGCCTCGGGCACGTCATTCGCTTGCCGCAGCATTTGCGTGAGCACATACGCATCCAGCAATCCCATGGTCGCTCCTTGTCCGAGCTGAGGGCTCATCGCATGCGCCGCATCACCGATGAGCACCACTCGACGGTCGTGCCAATGCGGCATGACCACATCAGAATAGCGTGCCGCAGCGATTTGCCCACCGTCGATCAGTCCTGCGAGGAACTCAGCCAGCTCTGGCCAGAGTTGCAGCACTTCATTTTTGAACTCATCCAATGAGGGCTTGTCCGCCAATCGCGCGGCGGGTACACTCCAAAAAAGACTCGCCATCTCCTGCCCACCAAAATTCCCCATTGGCAGCACGCCCGCCATCTGCCGCGCCGCCAAATACCGTTGCAACAACACATCCCTCGACCAGCCCGCCGTCATCGGTAAAATCGCCCAAAATGCGCCCCACGGATAGGGCTTGGCGGTGTATGCGATGTCGAGCTGAGCGCGCAGTTTAGAGTGCACCCCTTCTGCATCGATGAGCAAATCATGCGTCGCAGATTCGTCATTGACCGCAGACAACAACACTTGCGCACCATTTTGTTTGAGCTGCACCACATCCATACCCGTGCGCACAGTCACATTGGGCAACAGCCGCAGACGGCGCCACAGCGCATCATATAAAGCACCGCGATGGATGCCCAAACCATACGAGTCCGCACGCCAATCCTCATAGCGCGAATCCAACACCACTTGGCCACGTGGATTGTGCCCCAACAGCTGAATGATTTGCGCCCCCTGCATCTCCGCCTCCATCGACGCATCCAAAGCCCGCAGCACCGCCAACCCCATCGGCTGCAATAAAATCCCAGCACCGACCGCGCGTGGCTCAATCACCTGCTCATATAAAGTCACTTGTGCGCCCAAACGCCCCAGCATCAAAGCTGCCGCCGCACCTGCAATGCCGCCACCGACCACGCCAACCGACAATTTTTCCAATGAGACCGACATCATTCACCTATTTATTTTTGAAAAAACCAGACACAAAAAAACCGAGATGCTCTCGGTTTTAAAAATCAAAGTGTAACCATTTACTCAACGGTTTGCTTGGCTAAAGCCCTTTTTCTCTGCGATTTTAAAGATTGATTTTTCAATGGCGGCACCCAAATCATCCGCCCCTTGGCTCAATTTGGCTTGCGCATCAATATAGTCTTGTCGTTGCACAGCGAGTTTGCCTATTTCTGTCTGAATGCTTTCGCGCTCTGCGGTTTTTGCTTCGATAAACGCCACTTTTTCACGCTCTGATTTGCCTTTTAACTCAGCTGGCAACGCTGAGTCATCGGCCTGACTGATGAAGTTCTTATCTTTCTTGTATCGGTCCACCACATCCCAATCACTGTTGCTGTAGGCCGAGTTTTTTGACTTCGTGACCGCACGATCGACGCTCACACTCGGCGCGAGTGCCGCAGCATTTTCATCTTGGTTGCTTTGTTTGAGCTTGCTCGTGCTGCCACTGCGGCCATAGCCATAATAGGTGTTGTTCAATTTCCCATTGAGTTGAGAGATTTTTTCATCATAAGGCGTTTCGATGTATTGGATTTTTTTATCTGAATCAATTGAGAAGTACTGGCCGCCGCCGAGCTGTGCACCGTCCTTCCAAAATTCATTGATGCCTTGCGCGGCATCACCGCAGTAAATGGTGTTGATATAAATGTCTTTGCTGCGGGCATCGCTGATCGCCTCGCGATAGTCCACGCTACCTTGCTTGAACGACTCATTGCCCGCGACATAGATGAGCTTCATGCTGTTGCGCGCGCCGCTCCATTTGAGTTGTGCGCTGGCATCGGTGATGGCTGCACCGACATATTCGTTTCCACCATTGGTGCGCAGGGCAAATAATTTTTCGGAAATACTGTCCAAATCTTGCGTGAGCGGCATGGCTTGGCGCACCCAGTTGTCCTTTTGGCTCAAGCCATTGTTGCCGTATTCATACAATGCGATTTTAATCGTCGGCGTTTTGCCGTTGTATTTCAGCGTGGTGAGTGTGTTGACAATGTTCCACAGGCGTGATTTTGCTTGTTCGATCAAGCCATCCATGCTGTTTGATGTGTCCAACAGCAGCGCGACTTCAATGGTGGTTGAGCCGTCATCAACGGGCGCAATTCTTTTGGCTTGGGCGGTGTGGATGGTGACCAATGTGCTGGCCACGAGCAGGCCGCTGGCGATTTTTTTCATGTGGATTCTCCTGATGTTTGATTAATCAAATAGTTTAAGGTGTCAGCACGACATCCGTTGACCACCCGCCACGATGTCCACAACTCATTTAATTAAATCCACCAACGTCATTTCTTTTTAAGCATGATGGCGGTCGGGTCAACACCCTTGGGCGCGTGCGGTTGATGCTCTGCAACCAGAGCCTGTGCGGCCAGATAGCGGGCGTCTTTTTGCAGCTCCGCCCAAACACTGGCCGTGCCGACTGCGCGCAATCGATTCAAGTTTTTTTGCGAAGTTTTCTGTAAATATTTTGTGGGCAAGCCCATCAACGCCGCATCCAAGTCATCAGGTCGATTGCACAGAAGCACATGATCGCAGCCCGCATCAAGCGCCGCCTGAACGCGTTTGACCACATCAGGAATCAGCCCCGCCGCACCCGTCATCGACAAATCATCGGTGACGATTGC
>CALMCK010000098.1 GCA_937862845.1 uncultured Burkholderiaceae bacterium
ACCCTGACGCTCGAGCTCGCGGCAGGTGTCGAGCACGGCTTTGTGCTCGGTTTTAACGGTGATGATGTGTTTGCCTTTGTCTTGATAAAACTGCGCCACACCTTTAATCGCTAAATTATCCGACTCGGTCGCACCAGAGGTAAACACGATTTCGCGTGGGTCGGCATTGACCAGCGCGGCGACATGACCACGCGCGGCTTCGACGGCCGACTCAGCTTCCCAGCCATACGGGTGGCTGCGCGATGCGGGGTTGCCGTAGTGTTCGGTGATATAAGGAATCATGACGTCCGCGACGCGTGGATCGATGGGCGTGGTGGCGGAGTAGTCCATGTAAATCGGCATGTTCATGTGCGTGTCTTTCATGTTTTAAGGTTGAGGTGTTTCGTGGTCTGCTTGGGTGTTTTTAATGGGCAACGCGTTTGGGCATTTCAATCGTGTGTTGCTTGGGCGCTTCAGCTGCGAGCTGCTGTGTCACCAAGTCGAGTAAACTCACCGATTCTAAATACTCCAACATTTTTTCATTCAGGTTGTGCCATAAATCGTGGGTCATGCATTGCTTGCCGTTCAGACAATCCTGCTTGCCTTCACACTGGCGAGCGTCGAGTGGCTCGTCCACGGCGATGACGATGTGGGCCACACTGATGGTGTCGAGCTCGCGAGCAATCACATAGCCACCACCCGGTCCACGCACACTGTCCACCAGCCCATTGCGGCGCAGCTTACCAAACAGCTGCTCCAAGTATGACAATGAAATCTGCTGACGCTCTGAGACAGCGGCCAGATTAACTGGGCCATCCGATGAGCGCAGAGCCACGTCGAGCAAAGCGGTGACCGCAAATCGTCCTTTCGTGGTGAGTCTCATTGCTTCTCCTTGATGCTTTGTTGTGTTTCGGCTAAAATCGAAGTCAACTTTTGTCAACTCGACGTCCCATGCCGTGCATTTGCTGCATTGTAACATAAACCCGATTAAAACACTCGGGTATTAAAAAAGATCCAAACCATGCCCAAGCTACTCGCCCCCACACTCACCCACGCCAAAGTTCGACTGGAGCCCACCGCCCTATCGCACCTCGATGGTCTAAAGGCCGCCTGCGCCGATGGCGATTTAAATGCGTTGTGGTACACAGCCGTGCCGTCACCCGACACGGTCGAGGCTGAAATCAAACGGCGACTCGCTCTGTACGACGCAGGCAGTATGGTGCCGCTCACCATCATCCAGACCACTGATGGCGCTGAAAAAATCATCGGCATGACGACGTACATGAATGTCGAACACAATACCACCTACACCCGCGTCGAAATCGGCTCCACATGGTATGCCCAGTCGGCGCAGCGCAACGGCATCAACACCATTGTCAAACGCATGATGCTCGCCCATGCATTTGAGGAGTGGCGTGTCATCGCGGTTGAGTTTCGCACCCATCGATTTAATCAACAAAGCCGAGCGGCGATAGAGCGGCTCGGCGCCCAACTCGATGGTATGCTGCGCGCTCATTTCATCATGCCCAATGGCACAATGCGCGACACCGCCGTGTACTCCATCAGCGCCCATGAGTGGCCGACGGTGCGCACCCATTTGGATTTCAAAATATCTCGATGATAGATGATTAATGACGGATGAGTCACACATCCAAAAACGGCACATCCTCTCGATGTGCCGTTTTATCATTGAGCCTTCATCACTCCTCACCCAAGAAACCACCGCTTTGGTGCGCCCACAGTCGAGCGTACAAACCGTTTTGTTCAAGCAACTCAGCGTGGCTCCCTTCTTCGATGATGCGGCCTTTTTCCAGCACAATCAATCGGTCCATCGCCGCGATGGTGGACAGGCGATGGGCGATGGCGATGACGGTTTTGCCCGCCATGAGTTGGTAAAGGCTTTCTTGAATGGCGGCTTCGACCTCTGAATCAAGCGCACTGGTGGCCTCGTCGAGCAACAGTATCGGCGCGTCTTTGAGCATCACGCGAGCGATGGCAATGCGTTGGCGCTGTCCGCCCGAGAGTTTGACACCACGTTCGCCGACGTGGGCATCGAAGCCATAGCGTCCCGAAAAATCAGACAGCTCTTGAATAAACTCATAAGCCTGCGCGCGGCGTGTCGCATCAATCATGTCCGCATCATTGGCGTTCGGTCTGCCATATAAAATATTGTCCCGAACCGAACGGTGCAGCAACGACGTGTCTTGCGTGACCATGCCAATCTTCGCACGCAAAGTGTCCTGCGCCACTTGCGAAATATCTTGTCCATCGATATAAATTTGACCCGATGGAATATCATAAAAGCGCAGCAACAAATTAACAATCGTGCTTTTACCCGCACCTGAGCGCCCGACCAAACCGATTTTTTCACCCGCTTTAATGCGCAAACTCAAATCATCAATGAGCGCTTTATCCGTGCCATAATTAAACGTCACCTTATCAAAAACCACTTCACCTTGAGCCACATTTAATGCAGGCGCACTCGGCACGTCCACCACGGTGTGCGGTCGCGACAAGGTGTTCATACCATCTTGCACCGTGCCAATGTGCTCAAACAATTGCGAGAGCTCCCACATAATCCACTGCGCCATGCCATTTAAACGCAAAGCCATCGCGGTCGCCGCAGCCACCGCACCGACACCCGCTTGGCCATTCACCCACGCCCACAACGCCACCCCCGCAGTGCTGAGTATCAGCAACATACTCAACACATGGTTGACCATTTCAAAGCCTGAGCCCAAACGCATTTGGCGAAACACACTGACCATGAATTCTTGCATGGCACTTTTTGCATAGCCCGACTCACGCGAGGCATGCGAAAATAATTTAACAGTGGCAATGTTTGAATACGCATCGGTGATGCGTCCCGTCATCAACGAGCGCGCATCGGCCTGTGCTTGCGCGGCCTTCGATAGGCGCGGCACAAAAAACCAAACCGCAAAACCATAGCACACCAGCCAACACAACAAGGGCACCAGTAACCAAAAACCCAAACTGCCCAAAATCAAAGCAGAGGTGACAAAGTAAATCACCAAAAACACCAAAATATCGGCAAACATCATCACCGTGTCGCGCACCGCCAGCGCCGTTTGCATGACTTTCGCGGACACCCGTCCCGCGAACTCATCCTGGTAAAAGCCCATGCTTTGTGCCAACATCAAGCGATGAAAATTCCAACGCAAGCGCATCGGAAAAACCCCCTGCATTGTTTGCAATTTAATCATCGAATGCAGCGCCACCACCACTGGGCTCAACAATATCAAGCCCGCCATCAACAACAACGAATGGCCATGCGTCGTCCACAGCTCGCTCGGCGCGACCTGCGCGAGCCAATCGACCACATGCCCCATCATGCTGAACAACACTGCTTCAAAAGCACCGATCAATGCAGTGGTCACCATCAACAACACAATATATAAGCGCAGACCTTCTGTACACGACCACAAAAAGGGCAACAAACCCGCGCGTGGCGGGCTGGGCTCTGTATCGGGATAAGCCTCGATGCGGCTTTCAAACCATGCAAACATAACATTTCCAAAAATAAAACCAAGTATTTGCGGCGAGTGACTCACCGCCACCCCGCATACTCAATCGTTAATCATTAAATCGCCATCGTCAGCTCAACCGCAGCAGGCACGTTTAACCAACACACTTGATAAGGCGTGAGCAACACCCCCTGCCCCACATGCATCGATTGCCCGCTCAATAAATTCAACACCGTCGCAGGCAAACCAGACAAGGTTTCAGCCGAAATAAACTGCGGCTGCTCACTGAAATTGCACAAGACCAACGCACGGTCAGCCCCCTCCATGCCACGCCAGTAGGCCAGCACATGCGGATTGTGCGCACGGAACACGGTTAATTGCGTGCCACCCAAAGCGGCGGTTTGTTGACGCACCGCAATCATACGGCGCAAACGCGCAAAGACCTGCCCCGCGTTCGTGTCCATGTCATATCGTTCGGCATAGCGCGCCACATCCACAGACGGGCGATGCACCCAGCGACTGTCATTGGCCTTGTCGGGGTCTGTGCTGTACTGATGACTGTTTAAGCTAGCGACTTCATCGCCCAGATAAATCAATGGCAAACCACCCGAGCTCAAAATCACACTGTGCAACAATGTCATCCGCGCGACGGCGAACTCATCGCCCTGCTCCATGCCGACCAACGATGCGGACATGCCGCTGATGCGGCAGTCACCTGTTTGCGGGTTGTCCTGAAAAGGCACACCACGGGCAAAGCTGCCTTCAAATCGATTGACATAAAACCGATTGAGAAACTGACGGTGCGCAAAGGCATTGATGCCGAATTCGGCCGCGTCTTCATCGGCAAAGGTCCAGCCGATGTCGTCGTGACAGCGCACATAGTTGACCCATGCGGTGTTGGCGGGCAGATTGTGGCGGCGCTCGAGCGCTTGTTCGAGCAGATTGACCTCGCGTGTGGCCAATGAATTCCACAACAACGCCATTTGCAGTGGGTTGTACGAGAGCTGACACTCTTCTTCCGAGATGTACTGCACCACTTTATCTGGGTGCACAATCGCTTCGGATTTAAACAATAAGCTCGGCGCAGCCATGCGCGCCAAGGCATTAAACGCACGAATTATGGCGTGTGCTTCAGGCAGGTTTTCGCAATCAGTGCCGAGTTTTTTCCAAATAAATGCGACCGCATCCATACGCAACACATCGACGCCCAAATTGGCGATGAACAGCATTTCTTTCGCCATCGACACAAAAGTCGCGGGGTTGCTGTAGTTCAAATCCCATTGAAAACTATTGAACGTCGTCCACACCCAGCGACCATCGTCGAGCTGAGAGAATGCACCGGCATGCTGATCTGGGAAAATCTCGCGCACGGTGGCATCGTAGGCATCGGGCATTTCGCGATTGGGATAAAAATAATAAAAATCAGTGTACTCAGGGTTGCCAGCGAGTGCTTCACGCGCCCAAACATGCTCGTTTGAGGTGTGGTTAAAAATGAAATCGACGACCAAAGTAATGCCCGCTTCTCTCAAGGCCGCCGCCACCTTCGCCAAATCATCAATCGTGCCCAACGAAGGATTGACCTCACGATAGCTGCTCACTGCATAGCCACCATCGCTTTTGCCGTCAGGGCATTTAAACAGCGGCATCAAATGCAGATACGTCAAACCAAGCTCTTTAAAATAAGGAATCTGTGCGATGACGCCGAGCAAACTGCCCGCGAACAAATCGACATAACACACACCGCCGACCATTTTTTCAGAAGCAAACCAATCGGGCGATGCTTCGTGCGCGACATCCTGTGCTTTAAGTGCAGGCGAGCGATGTTGCCAACTGCTGTATGCGGCTTGCACCAGCGTTTGCACAAAATTGGAAAAATCCTCACGATCACCGTAAACGGCATTGAGGTTCTCAATCAAAGTCGGAAAATGCTGTTGCAAACGCGCATCAAAAGCCAACCAATCTGCGGCCTGTACCGCAAAACCGTCGTTGCCGATGGGTTGTGTGTTTTGTGCCAAATTCGAGCGGGTTTGTGCGAGCATCAATTGGATTTGTTGCTGTTGGGTCAACATATGGGCCTCTTAATAATTATCGTCAGAAAATACGCTGAGCGTCTCTCTGCTTTCTTTGTCTGCGCTGTGAGTAGATAATCTTATGCAGCGGCATTTTAGCACGGCTCTGCGGATGGGTGATTTGAAAAAAAACCATATTATTGTTAAAACACATCAAATTCAATAATGAATTGTTTTAAACTATGATGCTCATTTAAAAGCACCATTGGACAGTTCCGCATCACACACGTATGATTCACCCATGCTCAGTCAACCGACGGGCGCGATTCTTAATCACATGGAGATTCACATGACTTTAGCCAACCACGAAAACCAAGCCGTCCCACAGGTCTCATTCATGCTGCGCGAGCACAATGACTGGGTCAAAACCAACACCGATGAATTGTTTAAAGGCAAAAACGTCGTGGTGTTTTCATTGCCCGGCGCATTCACACCGACGTGCTCGTCAACGCATTTGCCGCGTTACGAAGAACTCGCGCCTGCATTTAAAGCCGCTGGCGTGGACAGCATTTTGTGTGTGTCCGTGAACGATGGTTTCGTCATGGAAGCATGGGCCGCCGATCAAGGCTTGCACAATGTGCGCGTGATTGCCGATGGCAATGGCGAATTCACCGACGGCATGGGCATGTTGGTGGGCAAAGAGGCGGTTGGTTTTGGCAAACGCTCATGGCGCTACTCAATGTATGTCAAAGATGGCGTGGTCAATAAAATGTTCATCGAACCAGATGTCGAAGGCGACCCGTTCCTCGTTTCGGACGCAGACACCATGCTCAACCACATCGCGCCCAATGCGGCCAAGCCTTTGCAAGTCGCGCTGTTCACCAAGCCTGGCTGCCCGTTTTGCACAACAGCCAAAGAAGCATTGAAATCCGCGCACATTGATTACTTTGAAATGCCACTGGCCGACAACGTCCGCCAACGTTTGCTCTCTGCCGTCGCAGGCCGCGCCACTTCACCGCAGATGTTTGTCGATGGTCAATTGATTGGCGGCTCTGACGAGATTTCAAGCTGGCTTAAAAACCGTGCTTAAATGCAGTCACTTTGATGTTGACATTTAATTTTAAGGCGGGCACTCATGCCCGCCTTATTTTCAAAAAACTTCGAGCGTTCGCCCCCAAGCATTCCAGCACACGCCATTTAGATCGCCAGTTTCAAGCCCGTTTTACGTCTAATCAAAGCTGAACCAAAATAAACACACAACCACACATTGGAACACCATGAGCACACAACACATCAACATCGACGTCGCCATCATCGGTGCAGGCACCGCAGGTTTGTCCGCGTATCGAGCGGCACGCAAGCAAGGCGCCAGCGCTTTGCTCATCGAAGGTGGACCTTACGGCACCACCTGCGCGCGGGTCGGCTGCATGCCGTCCAAACTTCTCATCGCGGCGGCAGAAGCCATGCACGCGCAGGAGCGCCTCGCTGCATTCGGCATTGATGTGCCTGCCGCCCGTGTTGATGGCGTGCGTGTCATGCAACGCGTCCTCGCCGAGCGCGACCGCTTCGTGGGCTTTGTCCTCGAAGGTGTGGATGAGATTTCAGCGACAGATAAATTGCGCGGCTATGCCAAATTCAAAGACAGCCACACACTGGAAGTCGCCCTCGAAGCGGGTGGCACAGCCATCGTGAATGCCAAATCCATTGTCATCGCCACGGGTTCCACACCCTTTAAGCCGACCGAGCTTGCAGCCGCGGGCGATCGACTCGTGGTCAACGACGATATTTTTGCTTGGACAGATTTACCCAAAAGTGTGCTGGTGCTCGGCGCGGGCGTGATAGGGCTTGAGTTGGGTCAAGCGTTGAGCCGACTCGGCGTCGACACCACCCTCATTGGTCGACACGACCACATGGCGATGTTGTCCGATCCTGTGGTACTGGACACGGCGATTGGTATTTTTCGTCAAGAAATGCACTACATCAGCGACGGCGCGATCACAGCGGTGGCGCGCAGCGAGGCGGGCGTTGTCGTCACCTACACAGACAACGATAAAGTCAGCCACACCAAAACCGTTGATTATCTGATTTCAACCGCAGGGCGTCGGGTCAACCTGCCGCAGTTGGATTTGGCCGCTGCCCACATTGCCATCAATAAAAAAGGCATCCCCAACTTTAACTCAGACACCATGCAAATCGACAACAGCCATGTCTTTCTCGCAGGCGATGTCAATGCAGAATTGCAACTTTTGCACGAAGCGGCCGACGAAGGCGCCATCGCTGGAGCGAATGCCGCTCGCATCGCACAGAGCCAAGACGTACAAGCCGATCAACGCCGAACGCCTTTGTCGATAGTCTTTTCTGATCCCAACATCGCCACCGTTGGCACGCCGTATCGCTCGTTGGATTTGACACGCAGCGCCGCTGGCGAAGTCAGTTTTCACAATCAAGGCCGTTCGCGCGTCATGCTCGTCAATCAAGGCAAACTGCGTGTCTATGCAGATACCGAGACGCGTCAATTGCTCGGTGCCGAAATGATTGGCCCGCGCAATGAACACCTCGCCCACCTGCTCGCATGGGCGCACCAGATGGGTT
>CALMCK010000099.1 GCA_937862845.1 uncultured Burkholderiaceae bacterium
ATCGATTGTTGTGCCACAAACCAGGCGTGATTGTTCGTGTCTGGTTTTTATTCGCAGACTTGTTGCGCCTGCCACACCCGAAACATCGAAACAAAAATTTCGCCCTGCTCCAACGCATCGTCCAACGCCACATGCGTGTGCGGCAGGTTTTCGGGCAACCATTCTTTGGGTAAACGGGGCTTAATCGCTTGCTTGTAAGGCAAACCTGTCAAAGCCATCGCCATGGTTTTCATGTCCAACGCGGACCAAGAAAATGGCGAGTCTCCTGTGAACTTCATCAAATACCAAAAAATAAACGTGAAATCAAAACCCGCAGGATAGCCGACAAAAACAGGGCTGGTCGGCACCGCTTTGTCCAGTCGGCACACCTTGTGTATCCACTGGACATACTGCTTCATCGCGATGTCTGGTGAAAGAGTTTCGGTGCGACAAGCGGCCCACGCCGTCGGTTCGCTCGCCCAAAATTTCATGGTGAATGGATGACCGCTCGCGCCCTCTAGCATTTCTAAGTTAACGCTGAATGTGTCGAGCTGCTCGCCGCGATCGTTGTACGCCACACTGGCGAATGACAGCATGGAGTGCGGTCCGGGAATCGGGCCATCGGTTTCGATGTCGGTGACGAAGTAGGTTTCGGGTTTTGCCATGCTTAAGAACTTTTTCGTTCGTTATCGGTGGCGGTTTTGGCTGCCTCTTTTTTGGCTTTTTGTTCGGCTTTGTTTTTCTCACTTTGTTCTTTGATGAGTTGTGTTGCCGCTTCTTTCTCTGCTTTACTGGTGGTTCGTGTGATTAATTGGAGTTCCAATTGCCTTGCGATATTTTGCTGTGCTTCATCCTTCATTTTATTGAGCACACTAAAGTCATCAGACATGAGTTCAGTCATTGTCGCAGTTGTACTTGATTGGCCAGAAAGTGTTTGTCCTAAAAGTTCTTCACTGTTTTGATTGATTAAACTGGCATAAGCTTTAATGCCGTAAAACATTTTCATATCGTCCACATTTGTATTTGCTGTGCGCACTAAACCGTGTTTGTTAACATTGAGTTTAAAAATATTTTTCGAATCTGCTGTCATTTTATTTGCAAAGAAAGTGTTTGACAGGATGGTGTGGGTGACTTTCTCGGCCAACTGTGTTTCAGACTGACTGTCGATTTGCTTTTGAACGGCATCGAAGTGTTGTTTATTTTTTGCATTGAATTTGGTTTGCTGTACAGCAACAACAGCCCCATCTATAGCGAGTAAAGCAAACCCCACCAATCCACCACCGCTGTTATTTCCTTGGGCTTGTAACCCAGCGGTATCTTTGGCGTAAAGGTTTGAGTCTTTTGCGTTGGGGTTGTCATAGGAGTTTTGGTCGAAGGTGGGAGGAGCAATACGAAGGTTTGGCAGACTTGCTTTTTGCTCATCGCTCCACGAGCGATTTGTGGCGCATGCACTCAAAAGTAAAGCAAGTGATAGATTGATAATTATGGTTGTTTTTTTAAAAGACATTTGGTAATCCGTGTTGAGTGTTGGTGGTTATTCTGTGGGTGATATTTTACCAATGATGCCATCGAGCACATCGAGGTTGGCGAATTCAATCACCATTTTGCCTTGGTTTTTTTTGCCCATTTTAAGGGTGACTGCTGCGCCGAGGGTGTCGGAGAGTTGCTGTTCGAGACGGATGATGTCGCCGCTGACGACGCGCATTTTGTCTTTTTTCTGGCCAATTGTTTCACCGCTTAACAAAGCGTGTACGTGTTTTTCGGTGTCGCGCACAGTCATGTGTTTGCTGGCGACTTCGGTGGCGAGCATGATTTGCTGGGCGGCGGGCAGAGAGAGCAGCGCGCGGGCGTGACCCATGTCGATGTCGCCTGCGAGCAGCATGGTCTGTACGGGTGTGGCTAAATTGAGCAGGCGCAGTAAATTAGAGACGGCGCTGCGTGAGCGGCCGATGGCTTGTGCGCAGGTGTCGTGGGTGTAGCCGAATTCTGCGATGAGGCGTTGTATCCCTTGGGCTTCTTCGAGCGGGTTGAGGTCTTCGCGTTGAATGTTTTCGATGAGGGCGAGCGAGAGTGCGCTTTGGTCGTCGATTTCTTTGACCAACACGGGCACTTCGGTCATGCCTGCGATGCCTGCGGCGCGGTAGCGCCGTTCACCTGCGATGATTTCAAACCGGTCGGCACCGATGGCGCGCACGGTGATGGGCTGCATGAGGCCGCTGGTGGCGATGCTGGCGGCGAGCTCGGCGAGTGCGGTTTCGTCCATGTGGCTGCGCGGCTGGTATTTGCCCGCTTGCATTTTGTCACGGGACATCATGCGTAAATCGCCTGCGGGATTGGTTTTGGTGTGCTCGTGCGCGGTGTCGTTCATGTGGTTGGAGGCGCCCATGAGGGCCTCAAGTCCGCGGCCGAGGCCTTTTTTTGGTTTGGTTGCCATGGTGTTCTCTTAATAATTTTTAGATAAAAGTTCTTCTGCGAAGGCGAGGTAGGCTTTCGCGCCGCGTGAGCTTGGGTCGTAGACGATGCCAGGTAATCCGTAGCTCGGCGCTTCGGCGAGGCGGACGTTGCGTGGAATCACGGCGTCAAACACTTTGTCACCGAAATGGGTTTTGAGCTGCTCGGAGACTTGTTGCTGCAGCGTGATGCGCATGTCGAACATGACGCGCAAGAGGCAAATGATTTTAAGCTCTGGGTTGAGGTGCGCGTGCAGGCTGCGGATGGTGTTGACCAAATCGCTCAATCCTTCGAGTGCGAAGTACTCGCACTGCATGGGGATGATGACGCCTTGCGCGCTGCACAAGCCGTTCAGCGTGAGCATGGAGAGTGACGGTGGGCAGTCGATGAACACGTAGTCGTACTGGTTTTGCACTAGTGCGAGCGCGTCTTTGAGGCGGTATTCGCGCCGCTCTAAATCAACCAGCTCAATCTCTGCACCCGCGAGGTCGCGATTCGCCGCGAGCAGCGCGTAGCCGACTTCGGGCGGCTGCACGATGGCGGCTTGAATGGACTTGAGGCCGAGCAGCACATGGTAGACGGTCGATGGCAAGCTGTGTTTGTCCACGCCGCTGCCCATGGTCGCGTTGCCTTGCGGGTCGAGGTCAATGAGCAGCACGCGCTGGCCGAGTTTGGCGAGTGAGGCGGCGAGGTTGACGGTGGTGGTGGTTTTACCCACGCCGCCTTTTTGGTTGGCGATGCAGAAGATTTTGGTCATGGTTGCTTTCGTGCGGTCGTTTTGTGTTGAGATAGTGGGTGGCTTAACGGATACGGCTCAGTCGAATCAAATGCCGCTGCGCGTCCAATTGCGGCACAATCAGCTCGACCGAAGTGGCTTGCCATTTTCCCGCAAAAGCCGCGTTGAGTTCAGCCATTTCATCATCGGGAAATACGCCTTTCATGGCGGCGAAACAGCCGTGTTCTTTGAGCACGTTTTCGGACAATGTGACGAAGTCAATCACGCTGGCAAAGGCGCGGCTGGTGATGAGGTCGTATTGCTCGGCGGGCGGTAAATCTTCGACTTTACCCGTGACGACGGTGACGTTGGTGAGCGCTAACTGTGCTTTGACCTGTTGCAGAAACGCGGTTTTTTTATGCACGGGGTCAACGAGGGTGATGCGCCAGTCGGGGTTGAGGATGGCGAGGACAATGCCTGGTAAGCCGCCGCCTGTGCCGACGTCGAGGATGCGCGGCTCGGGGTTTTCACCAAGCCAGTTATGCAAATGCGGTTGTATGACGAGGCTGTCGAGTAAGTGATGACTCACCATCTTTTCGGTGTCGCGGATGGCGGTGAGGTTGTAGACTGGGTTCCATTTCGCCATGAGGGTGATATAGCTGATGAGTTGTTCTTGCTGTGCGGCGCTGATGTTGAGCGTGGTTTGGCTCAAGCCGTCGCTTAAAAGCTGTGCCGCGCGGGTCGGGTTGAAGGCGGTTTTGTTCATGCGCCCTGCCCTTTTTTACCTGCGGCTTGGTTGGTGCGTTTGATGTGCACGAGCAGCAACGAAATCGCGGCGGGCGTGATGCCAGACATGCGGGCGGCTTGGCCGACGGTTTCGGGTGCGGCGGTTTTGAGCTTTTGTTTGACTTCGATGGAGAGGCCTTTAACGTCCATATAGTCTAAATCCGTGGGGATGCGGGTGGATTCATGGTGGGCGTGTTTGCTGATTTCATCTTTTTGTCGTTCGATGTAGCCTGCGTATTTGATGGAGATTTCAACCTGTTCGTTGAAAATCTGCGCATCCACTGCGTCGTCGGACAATGGTGCGGTGGGCGCGAAGCGGTTGTTTAATACTGTCACCAATTTATCGTAAGTGACTTCTGGGCGGCGCAAAAGGTCGGCGAGGTTGTATTCGCGTTCAATCGATTTGCCGAGGATTTCAGTGGCGTCGGCTGAGGGAAAGTTATTCGGGTTGACCCATGTCGATTTGAGGCGCTCTTGTTCACGTGCGACGGCTTCCATTTTTTGTTCGAAGTGGGCCCATTGTGCGTCGCCGACGAGGCCGAGTTCTCGGCCGATCGGCGTGAGACGTGCGTCGGCGTTGTCTTCGCGCAAGCTCAAGCGGTATTCGGCGCGACTGGTGAACATGCGGTATGGCTCGGACACACCTTTGGTGATGAGGTCGTCAACCAGCACGCCGAGGTAGGAGTCGTGCCGCGCGGGTCGCCACTCGTCTTTGTTTTGGGCGCGGCGGGCGGCGTTTGCACCTGCGAGCAGGCCTTGGGCGGCGGCTTCTTCGTAACCTGTGGTGCCGTTGATTTGGCCTGCGAAGTATAGATTGCCGATGGCTTTGGTCTCGAAGGTCGCTTTCAAGCCGCGCGGGTCGAAGTAGTCGTATTCGATGGCGTATCCTGGGCGCAGGATGTGCGCGTTTTCCAAACCGTTCATGGAGCGCACGAGGTCGATTTGCACATCGAATGGCAAGCTGGTTGAAATGCCGTTTGGATAATACTCGTGTGTGGTCAGGCCTTCTGGCTCAAGGAAAATCTGGTGTTGCTCTTTGTCGGCGAAGCGGTGGATTTTGTCTTCAATCGAGGGGCAATAGCGTGGCCCGACGCCTTCAATCACACCTGTGTACATCGGTGAGCGCGACAGGCCTTGACGAATAATTTCGTGGGTATTGGCATTGGTGTGGGTAATCCAGCATGGTACTTGGCGCGGATGCTGTTCGGCACGACCCATGAATGAAAACACGGGAACGGGGTCAAGGTCGCCTGCTTGCATGATGATTTTTGAAAAATCAATGCTGCGCCCGTCAATGCGGGGCGGTGTACCTGTCTTCAGCCTGCCCTGCCCCAGATTTAATTCTTTGAGTCGGTCAGACAAACGCAGCGCGGCGGGATCGCCCGCTCTACCGCCGACGCTGTTGTTTAGGCCGACGTGGATTTTACCGCCGAGAAACGTACCTGCTGTGAGCACGACTGTGGCTGCATTGAACTGAATGCCGATTTCGGTCATGACGCCCGTGACTTTATCGCCTTCGACGATGAGGTCATCGACCGCTTGTTGAAACAGATCAAGATTGGGCTGGTTTTCTAAAGTGTGTCGAACCGCCGCTTTATACAAAATACGATCGGCCTGTGCGCGTGTGGCACGTACGGCGGGGCCTTTGCTGGAGTTTAAAATACGAAACTGAATCCCACTCAAGTCCGTGGCGCGCGCCATCACGCCGCCGAGTGCGTCGACTTCCTTGACGAGATGCCCTTTGCCGATGCCGCCGATGGACGGGTTGCAGCTCATTTGACCGAGGGTTTCGATGTTGTGCGTTAGCAGCAGGGTTTGGCAGCCCATGCGTGCCGCAGCCAGCGCGGCTTCTGTGCCGGCGTGGCCTCCGCCGATGACGATGACGTCGTATGTTTTGGTATAAATCATGGCTTACTTCTTTAATGGTATGGTGAAATTATACACGAGTCGAGCCTGATCGAAGACCTTGGCTGCGTGTTTCACGTGAAACAATGGGGTGCGGGTGTGGTTTTGTGGTGAGAATGTTTCACGTGAAACCAACAAGAATGAAAAAATGCGCAGGCAAGTGCTGCGCTTTTCGATGTTTCACGTGAAACGTCAGCCAGCGAATAAAGCCACTGTGTCGTAGGTGAATTTAATAATTGCAGCGCTGAGCATGATGATGAAGACTTTTCGGATAAACGGCACACCGTATTTGGTGACCACGTGGGTGCCTGTCAAAGCGCCGAGCACATTGCTCATGCCCATGAGTAAACTAGTCACCCACATGATGTGACCGTTCGGTGCGAACAGTGCAATCGCACCGAGATTGGTGGCGATGTTGATGATTTTTGAATGCGCCGTGGCATTGAGGAAATCATGGCCAAATAGTTTTACAAAAGCCAAAGCAAGAATTGAACCTGTACCGGGACCAAAAAAACCATCGTATAGGCCTATACCTACCCCAAGGGTCAATCCACGATTTTTTTCTTGTTTTTGCGACAGATTTAACGCAACGTCATGCTGGCCCAAATCTTTTTTAAAGAAAGTGTAAATCACCATGGCGATTAACAGCACCAACATGACGGGGCGCAAAAATTGCACGGGCAAAAATGCCACGGCCTTTGCACCGAAGTAAGCAAAAACAAAAGATGCCGCGACCGCCCACATCAGCATGCGCCAGTTGAGTGTGACCCGCTTGGCGTATTGTGCCGCCGCCATTGTCGTGCCGCAAATACTCGATACTTTATTTGTTCCCAACAATGTGGCGGGCTGAGTGTTCGGCAATATGCCAAATAAACCAGGAATCTGTATCAAGCCGCCGCCGCCCACCGCTGAATCGATGAGGCCTGCCGCGAAAGCCAGCGGCAGGAGCAGGAGTAGTTCGGGAGGTGCGAATTCCAAAATTAACCCCAACCTGTTGTTTCATCGAGCAGCTGCGCGAAGCCGCGATGCAATGTGCTGGCGACATCGGCGTGTTTGTGCGCATTGGCCAACAGCAGTTGGGCGTACAGACGTGCTTTATGTGCAGGCAAGTCGTGTGCAAAGCATGCGCCGAGTGCCGCCAAGGTCTTGCCGCCACCCTCATACCCATAAGCGGGCTTACTCACGCCGAGTGGTGAACGAGATGAGATGATGATGCCGACGCCCTGCCCGATAGCCGCTGCGATGGCCGCATATAATTCAAGATTGACATTGCCCGCACCGACCGCTTGCACCACAATGGCCTGTGCGCCCGCTGCCACAGAGGCATTGAGCAACATCGCATCTGCGCCTGCATGCATTGTGACAATGTCGACCCTAGGCACACTTGGTGGCGACTCGGTTAATGTTTCACGTGAAACATCAACGTTGGGCGTGAAGCGGCGCGCGGCGGATAAAAACCGAACGCCTTCTTGCGCATCTTCTGCATGGGTCAGTGTGCCGATGGGCATGTGGCTGGGTGAGCAAAAGGTTTGCACGCTCGACGTGTGTGTTTTGGTCACATGGCGTGCGGCATGGATTTCGTCATTCATCACCACCAGAACACCGCGGCCACGCGCTGCATCCGCCGACGCGACACGCGCCGAGCCCAGCAGATTGGCCATGCCATCGGCAGATGGCGCATCGTTGCCCCGCATCGCGCCCGTGACGACCACTGGTTTGCCATTTAAATCGATGTTGCTCAAACACGCATCGAGAAAAAACGCCGTCTCCTCCAGTGTGTCCGTGCCATGCACCACCACTGCACCTGAGATGTCGTTATTTGATAATTGCTCAATTATGTGCGAGCGCAGCGCCAACATCAAGGCTGGCGTGACCTGTGCCGATGGGATGTTTGAGAATTGCGTGGATTGTATGGCGCACATTTTTCGTAATGCGGGAATTGACGCGGTGAGCTCATCGCCAGACACCGCAGGCACCAGCATGCCATCTGCATTCGTGCGCATGGCAATCGTACCGCCAGTGAAGATGATGGTGATTTTTTTCATGATGGGTCTCTAGATAACATGGGTTAAGCCAATAAAGAAATTCTCAATCGCCCCATCCACGTCCCACCGACAGTGATGGTTTTGGCAGTGAGCACGACAGGCTCGACACACAAAAATTTTTGCCAATCGGCGTGCGGAATATCAGTCAACGTGTGTTGTTCAGACGGGTTCCAGATTTGCCATGCATCGAAGCCCTCTTGCTCCAGCAGCAGATTCACATTCGGTGAAAATAATTTAAGTGACGGCGTGATGGCATGCGCTTCATCAATCGCATGGGCATTTTGAAAGCGCGTCAATCCATACGTGCCGATGTCATAGACAGGCGTATCGGCGAGGCCTTCGATGCGCGATTGCAGCACATCACCGACGAGGAAGTACGGATGCAGTCCACCCGTCCATTCAAATGCCGTCGTGCCGACATTGCGAATCTCAAAATAAATTTCAACGTGTTCATCTTCAATCGACGTGTCCACATTCAGCTGCGCGCGGTGCGGCCAATCGGCCTGCTCCGTGAGTAACAAACTCGCCGATACGCAGCCATCAAGCATCGTGAACATCTGCCAGTCCTGCGTGCGCGCATAGCCGTGCTTGGGTAAATCGCCCAGCGTGGCGAACTGCGGGAATAGCACAGGCACGCCGCCACGCGCAGGTGTTGGCGGTGCTTGCAGCGTGTCTGGGCAGTAGAAAATTTCTGTGCCGAGGAGATTGGCCGAGAGCGTTTGACCGCCGAAGACTTGGGATTGGATTGTGTTCATGGATTATTTTGTGTGACCTTCGATAATATCATCAGGTAAAACCGCACCTTGATTGGCATTAACTGTCACATACGTCACCACTTCGCCATTGGGACCGTCAAATGTGGTCATCATTCCAAAAATCGGGCCTGTTTCATAATTGAACGTGAAAAAGATGTTTTTTACTTTTTGAGAAACAGTCACTTCACGCAAAACATTAATACTCATGGGTTTTCCAAAAAAAGTTTCAAAAGTAGGGAAAGTGCTTTCTAAAGAGACAAGCATTGATTTTTCCTTGGCAATGGGTGAATTTTTGAGAAGCGTACTGATAAATTCTTTTGAGCCAGACTCTTTGTAGGATATAAGTGAGGCGTTTAATATGTATTGA
>CALMCK010000100.1 GCA_937862845.1 uncultured Burkholderiaceae bacterium
GTCAAAAACATCACCGACTACGGCGCGTTCGTTGACCTCGGCGGCATCGATGGCTTGTTGCACATCACCGATTTGGCATGGCGTCGCGTGCGTCACCCATCAGAAGTTCTGACGGTTGGCCAAGAAGTCGAAGCAAAAATCCTCAAGTTCGATCAAGAAAAACACCGTGTGTCACTGGGCATCAAACAACTCGGCGACGATCCTTGGACTGGCTTGGCTCACCGCTACCCATCGCACACGCGTTTGTTCGGTAAAGTCACCAACATCACTGACTACGGTTCATTCGTTGAAATCGAACAAGGCATCGAAGGCCTCGTGCACGTTTCTGAAATGGACTGGACCAACAAAAACGTTGATCCTAAGAAACTCGTTACTTTGGGTCAAGAAGTTGAAGTCATGGTTCTGGAAATCGACGAATCAAAACGCCGCATCTCTTTGGGCATGAAGCAATGCAAAGCCAACCCTTGGGATGACTTTGAAGTGAACTTCAAAAAAGGTGACAAAATCACTGGCACCATCCGCTCTATCACTGACTTCGGCGTATTCGTCGGTCTCGAAGGTGGCATCGATGGTTTGGTTCACATGTCTGATTTGTCATGGAACGAAGCGCCTGAAGCGGCGATTCGCAACTACAAAAAAGGTCAAGAAGTTGAAGCCGTTATCCTGTCTATCGACGTGGACAAAGAACGCATCTCTTTGGGCGTGAAACAGCTCGAAGGCGACCCGTTCATGAACTTCACCACCATCAATGACAAAGGCAGCATGGTCACAGGCACGGTTAAGTCTGTTGAACCTAAAGGCGTTGTGGTTGATTTGGGCGAAGACATCGAAGGCTACCTGCGCGCATCAGAAATCTCTGTTGACCGCGTAGAAGATGCGGGCACACACTTTAAAGATGGCGACAAAGTTGAAGCCGTGATTTTGAGTGTTGATCGTAAGAGCCGCTCGATTCAGCTCTCAATCAAAGCCAAAGACCAAGCAGTGACAGCTGCTGCCATGGAGAAAATGTCCGAAAACACGGGCGCGGCAGCCACTGGCACCACCAACTTGGGCGCATTGCTCAAAGCAAAATTGGAACAAAACTGATTGAACTGATTGAATTTAAGGACGCATTGCCAGTCAATGCGTCCTTATTTTTTTTCTTTGTTTCCTTTTTAAAGAATCACCTTGAGCACACACATGACCAAGTCCGAACTGATTAGCAAGCTCGCCGCGCGTTTTCCGCAGTTACTGATGCGCGACGCCGAGATGTCCACACAAGCCATACTCGAAGCCATCACACACACTCTCGCTTCCGAGCAGCGTGTCGAAATCCGTGGTTTCGGTAGCTTCTCGGTCACCGAGCGACCCAGTCGTATTGGGCGCAACCCAAAGACGGGCGAACAAGTCATTGTGCCTGAGAAGAAAGCCTCGCATTTTAAGGCAGGTAAAGACATGCGCGAGCGCGTCGATATGACTGCTCGCTCTGCGGGTTGATGTGTGGTTCAATTGAAAACAGCGTGTGCGAAAGCCCACGCTGTTTTTTTATCTGTATTATGATTGGCGTGAGCGATAATAACAATCATCTGAATGAGGAAGTCCGCATGCCCTATGTCAATATCAAAATCACACGCGAAGGCGCGAGCGCCGAGCAAAAAGCTGAGCTGATTGCGGGCGTGACCGCGCTTTTGCAAAATGTTTTGCATAAAAATCCAGCGACCACTGTGGTGGTGATTGACGAGGTGGATGTCGATAATTGGGGCATCGGCGGTGAGTCGGTGGCCGTGCGCCGCAGTCAGGGGTTGTGATTTGAATACCGCACATCCAGCCATCCTGCCACATTTAAAGCCGCGTCATTTTTTACTCGCCCTTGTGGTTGTGGCGATTTGGGGCACAAATTTTGTGGTGATTAAAGAAGCCTTGGCGACTTTGCCGCCATTTTTATTCGCCACATTGCGCTTCTCGATTGCCTTTCTTCCAGCGGCGTTTTTTCTAAAGCGGCCAGCGGTGCCCGTGTCGCATCTGGCGATTTATGGTGTGCTGATTGGCGCGGGACAATTCGGTGTGCTGTATTTCGCGATGAATGGTTTCATCTCACCTGGCTTGGCATCTTTGGTGGTGCAGATGCAGGTGTTTTTCACCATTGGTTTGGCGATGCTGGTCTCGACCGGCACGCGTGAGCGAGTCAAGCTGTTTCAGTGGTTGGCGGCCGCATTGGCGGTGGGCGGTTTGCTCATCATCATCGTGCACAATGATGGCCACACCACGCCGGCGGGTTTGGCGATGGTGTTGTTTGCCGCGCTGTGTTGGGCGTCTGGCAACATCGTGGGGCGCGAGTCGGCGGCACAATTGCCGAACATCAATATGCTGGCCTATGTGGTCTGGTCGAGTGTGTTTGCTGTGCCGCCGTTGTTGGTGCTGTCTTTGATTTTTGAAGGCATACCGACGATGACAACAGCACTTGGCTCGATGCAGTTGAGCACGTGGGGTGCGGTGGCGTGGCAGTCGGTGGGCAATACTTTGTTTGGCTATGCCGTGTGGGCTTGGTTGTTGGCGCGCTATCCTGCATCCACCATTGCACCACTCGCCTTGCTCGTGCCCGTGTTTGGCATGAGCGCGTCGGCGCTGTATTTGAGCGAGCCTTTGCCCGTGTGGAAACTCACGGCGGCGAGTTTGATTATGGCGGGTTTGGCTGTGAATATTTTGTGGCCGAAGTGGATGGGCAAAAATGCCAAGCAGTGATGCTTGGCTTTTTTTTAATGGCTGATTTTTGCGTCGAGGCTTAGCCGCGTTTTGCTGCGAATACGCGTGCGGCCTTGCCGAACTCTTGAAACAGTTTGGTGTAAATCGGGTTGTCCGCGCTCATCCACTCAGGATGCCATTGCACGCCAAGGTTGAACTGCTCGTGCGCTGTATGAGTCGCAGCTTCGATCAGGCCGTCTTCGGCGTGAGCCAATGCAGTCAGGCCTGTGCCGAGGGTTTTGATGCCTTGACCGTGCAGTGAATTGACCATGAATTCGTTTTCGCCCAAAGCATCTGCCAACCATGTGTTGGGAATGAGTTTGACGCTGTGGTTCGGGCCGTATTGTTCCGAGAGTGGTGCTTCAGGGTCTTTTTCGCGGTGGTCCATCATGCCTTCGGTTTTGTACAGGGCTTGATACAGGTCGCCACCGTAAGCGATGTTGAACTCTTGTAAGCCACGGCAAACGCCGAAGAAAGGCAGGCCTTTTTCCAGTGCTTTCGGTATCAGCGCGATGTTGAAATTGTCACGGCCGATGTCTTGCGATTTTTCGGGGGTTAAATTGGTTTGACCGTATAACGTCGGGTCAATGTTGGTCGATGCGCCTGATAAAAACACGCCGTCCACCAAATCAAGATAAGCGTCGATGGCATCTGAGCCAAAGCAAGTGGGCACCATCAAAACATCGCACTCAGATAGAGTGGCGAGCGGCACCAGGTATTTTGTCCCCATGACTTGATAGTCTAAACCATCGCGGTCGCGCGCACCCGTTGGGACGAGAATCATGGGTTTGCGTGGCTTCTTGCCAGTGTTGTCTGTTGTATTCATTATATTCACCTCATTGTGTGGCTCTAC
>CALMCK010000101.1 GCA_937862845.1 uncultured Burkholderiaceae bacterium
GTGCTGTGGTTTATTCAAATCGCGCCGAGCACTTGGTGGCTGTGGGCATGGTTGCTGTTTGTCGCTCTCAATTTACTCATGCTGTGGCTGTATCCGACCGTGATTGCACCTTTGTTTAATAAATTCACGCCGCTGGCCGATGAGACGCTCAAAGCCCGTTTGGACGCGTTGTTGGCGCGCTGTGGCTTTGCCAGCAATGGCATGTTTGTCATGGATGGTTCGCGCCGCTCGGCGCATGGCAATGCCTACTTCACAGGCTTTGGCCGCAACAAGCGCATCGTGTTTTTCGACACACTGCTCAAGCAGCTCACCGAGCCACAAATCGAAGCAGTGCTCGCGCATGAGCTCGGGCATTTTCACCACAAACACATTCTCAAACGCCTCGCGGTCATGTTGCCCATCGGCTTTTTGGTTTTCGCATTGCTCGGTTATTTGTCGCAACAGCTGTGGTTTTATGACGGCTTGGGTGTGAACGATGGTGTGGGTTCGCTCAAAGTATTGTCCCAAAACAACACTCATTTATTCGCCGTGGGATTGGTGCTGTTCACGTTGGTGTTGCCTGTGTTCACCTTCATCTTTGCGCCCTTGACCTCACGGGGTTCACGCCGTGATGAATTTCAAGCCGATGCATTTGCGGTACACAACAGCAATGGCCAAGACCTCATCGATGCGCTGGTCAATATGTATCAAGAAAATGCGAGCTTTGTCGGCACGGATGCTTTGTATTCAAAATTTTATGATTCGCACCCGCCCGCCACACTGCGTGTGGCACACATCGCGCAACTTCTGAAAGCATCTTCATGAGCGCCCCACTGCAAATCATCGCCAATTTTGGCCATCAATTTCTCGGTCAAGCCGCAGACACCAGCGCACTGATACAACTGGTTGCACGCGGTAAAAAACAAGGCTATGCCGTCGGCGACTGGGTCAATGTGACGCTGACCAATGACACACAAGGCGCGATTGAGTCCATCGTGCCGCGCACCAATTTATTTTACCGTTCCGAATTTCACAAACAAAAAAATCTCGCGGCCAACATCGACCAAGTCGCCATCGTCTGCGCCACAGAGCCAGCTTTTGCCGAAGAGCTGCTCGGCCGAGCACTCATTTGCGCTCAAGTGGCAGACATCTCTGCATTGATTATTTTGAATAAAATCGATGTGGCCGATAAAGTCGAAGCCGCTCGTGAGATTTTGTCCATCTACCCCAACCTCAACTACAAAATCGTCGAAGTCAGTGCACACGACGCCGAGTCTGTCGCCCGCCTCGAGCCGCATTTCGCAGGCAAAAGCACACTGCTCATGGGCCAAAGTGGTATGGGCAAATCCTCACTCATCAATGCGCTCATTCCCGATGTCAACATCAAAACCCGTGAAATCTCCACCGTACTCAACACGGGCAAACACACCACCACCTTCAGCCGCTTATACCACTGCGCTTTTAATGGTTTGAGCAGCACGATTATTGACTCACCGGGGTTTGAAAACTTCGGCATGGCGCAGTTCTCCGTGTCACAGATTCAGCACGCCATGCCAGAATTCGCGCCTTATCTGGGGGCTTGTAAATTCAACAATTGCAGCCACCGCCACGAGCCACAATGCGCGGTGCTCGACGCCATTGACGCTGGCCTCATACACCCACGCCGCCATGGTTTTTACATGCGACTGCTCGAACAACTCGAATACTATGACCGCACAGCCTACTAATCAAAACACCATGACCACACCCATTGAGCAGACCTCCATGCTGCGCCCGACCATACAAGTTCTAGAGCGCACCAATGATCTGCTCAACACCCTCGCTCGCCACAATCAAGCGATGAGCCTCAAAATTTTGGCCGAACAAACAGGCCTGCACGTCTCGACCGCGCATCGAATTTTGAACGACCTTGTATTGGCACGGATTGTCGACCGCCCTTCTTCTGGCCACTATCAACTCGGCATGCGCTTACTCGAATTGGGCAATCTCGTGAAAGAGCGCCTCAACGTCCGCGATGTCGCCCTACCCATCATGAAAGCATTGCATCAGCAGACCCGCCAAACCATCAATTTATCGGTTCGTCAAAACGACGAAATCATTTATGTCGAACGCGCATACTCAGAGCGCTCGGGCATGCAAGTCGTGCGCGCCATCGGCGGTCGGGCGCCACTGCATTTAACCTCGGTCGGTAAATTATTTCTCGCGCAAGATGACAAAGTGGCCTTGCTCGCTTACGCCGCCCGCACCCACCTCAAAGCCCAAACCAAAAACAGTTTGAGCAGTTTAGAAAAACTCACCAAAGAGCTCGACTGGGTACGCCTGCACCAATTCGCCTTTGACCACGAAGAGCTCGAGCTCGGTGTCTCATGCATGGCCGCGGGCATCTATGACGACAATCAGCAACTCGTCGCAGGCCTGTCCATCTCCGCCCCCACCGAACGCGCCCAAGAAAGCTGGGGCGAAGCCCTGCGCCAAGCCGCATTTGAAATCTCCAAAGCCATGGGTTACACCAGCCAAAACCGCACCTTGAACAAATAAGCCCATATCAAAACCATGCCGCTCACGCGCGATTCGTGTTATAAAACGTCTTACCCAAAAAAATAAGGAAATCGCTGTTTCTCGCCCCATTCCGTCAACGCAACAGCCATCCCAGACTCTCATGACCCGTGCTTTTTATATTATTTTGGCCGCGCAGTTTTTCTCATCGCTGGCCGACAACGCCTTACTTTTTGCCTCCATCGCACTGCTGCGCGAGCTCTCGTTGAACCAAAGCTTTGAGCCCATGCTCAAAGTCTTCTTCGCCGTCTCATATGTTGCGCTCGCGCCGTTTGTCGGGGCTTTTGCCGACTCACGCCCCAAAGGCAATGTGATGCTGTTAACCAACACCATCAAACTGCTGGGCGCAGGCACCATGCTGTTTGGCATGAACCCACTGATTGCTTATGCGTTGGTCGGCTTCGGTGCGGCGGCCTACTCACCTGCCAAATACGGCATTGTCACAGAGCTTCTACCACCTGAAAAACTCGTCGCGGCCAATGGTTGGTTAGAAGCGGCCACGATTTTATCCATCATATTTGGCACCGCACTGGGCGGGTTTTTATCCTCACCGATGGTGCAGTCGTGGTTTCATGCGAGCTTTCCTTCTTTTGGCTTTTCGCCCGCCTACACAGCGATTTTCTTAATCGCCTTTGTCTACATTCTCGCCGCCGTGCTCAACTACATGATTCCCGATACCGGTGTGCGCTATGGCAAACAAGAACACACACCGCTCAAACTCGTTAAGGATTTTTGGCACTGCAATATGGTGCTGTGGCGCGACAAACTCGGTCAAATCTCGCTGGCCATCACCACGCTTTTATGGGGTGTGGCAGCGGTCATGCAGTTCATCATCCTTGATTGGGCGCAGCTCGATTTGGGTAAAACACTCGAAGAGTCATCCTACATGCAGGCCTTTGTCGGCGTCGGCAGCACCATCGGCGCACTGCTGGCCGCTCGCTTCGTCGCCATGCGCCGAGCGACATCCGTGATTCCGCTGGGCATGTTTCTCGGCGTGACGCTGATTTCATTATTGTGGATACGTTCGGTGTGGATTGCCTTCCCGCTGATGATTGGCATCGGCGCATTGGCTGGATTCTTCCTCGTGCCGATGAATGCGATGTTGCAACACCGTGGTTATGTGTTGTTACGCGCCGGGCATACGATTGCGGTACAAAACTTCAATGAAAACGTCAGTATTTTATTGATGCTGACACTGTACGCCGCACTGAAGTATTTTGGCGTGTCGCTCCACGCATCGATTGTGTTTTTTGTGATTCTCATCACCGTACTGATGGCTTTGTTTTACCGCTGGTATCTGTTCAATAAAAAACACTACCAAGCCGATCGCCTGATTGACGAAATCGCCCATCATTAAACACCGCAGCGCACTTTTAATCTAATTTAGCGAATACACCATGAGCCAAATCGACATCCTCTCCCTCATCCGCCAAGTGCCTGACTACCCCAAAGAAGGCATTTTGTTTTACGACATCACCACCGCGCTTGAAGACCCTGCTGGATTGAAAGCCATTATGGATGCGTTTGTGGCGCACTATAAAGACCAACACATCGACAAAGTCATCG
>CALMCK010000102.1 GCA_937862845.1 uncultured Burkholderiaceae bacterium
CAACGGTTTTTACCGTGGCAAAAAAGTCATGAAAACAAAAAACGACGAATAATTTTCGTTTCAGGTTGTCACGCGAAAGCTGGTAGATTTACCAGCTTTCGTCATTTAAAAATAGAATGCACGGTATGAATTCAGCCGACACAAACACCCGCGTCAATGCCTTTACGCTCGCCATCGATGCGATGGGCGGCGACGCAGGCTTGCCAGTGACTTTGCCTGCTTGCGCTCATTTTTTAGCGACGCACCCTGCGGCACGCGTGATTTTGGTCGGTGACGAGCCGTCGATTCGTGCCGCCGCCACGGCACACAGGTTGGATTTAAATTCGGCCAACAGCCGCGCCAGCGTGCAGCACGCTTCCGAGGTCGTCACGATGGATGACCCGCTCGAGGTGGCGTTGCGCCGCAAAAAAGATTCCTCAATGCGCGTGGCGATTAACTGCGTTAAAGACGGGCGTGCGCAAGCCGCTGTGTCTGCGGGCAACACAGGTGCTTTGATGGCCGTGGCTCGCTTCGTGCTCAAGACCATGGACGGCATTGATCGCCCTGCGATTGCGTCATTTATGCCGAATCACACGGGTCGTGGCACGGTGGTGCTCGACTTGGGGGCGAATGTCGATTGCACCGCCGAGCATTTGCAGCAGTTCGCCTTGCTCGGCTCTGCATTGGCCGATGCGACCATGAGCAAGCTTGATGCGGCAGGTCCGCGCGTTGGCCTGCTCAATATTGGCCATGAAGACATCAAAGGCAATGAAGTGGTTAAAGCGGCTGCTGAGCTGCTCGCCCACACGCCGATACACTACATCGGCAATGTTGAGGGCAATCAAATTTTCAGCGGTGACGTCGATGTGGTGGTTTGTGATGGTTTTGTCGGCAATGTTTTGCTCAAAACCGCCGAGGGCTTGTCAAACATGGTGCGCCATAAGCTTGTGGGTGAGTTTAAGAAAAACATCTTCCGAAAAATCGGCGCGTTTTTTGCACTGCCCGCCATCAATGCGTTTCGAAAAGACGTCGATGGCCGTCGCTACAATGGCGCCGCGCTGTTGGGCTTGCGTGGTGTCGTGGTGAAAAGCCACGGCGGTGCCGATGCGTTTGCATTTGAGCATGCCTTGGCGCGTGCACATGACATGGTTGAGCGACACATGCTGGCCACTGTGACGGCAGGTTTGAGCAGTTTGCATGCCAATGATGCACCCAAACAATGAACAACATCAAAGCGAAAAGTGACTGACTTTTCGCTTTTTTTATGGTGATGAAACAATCGCCAAACCGCACGACCGTGCGGCGTGGGCGCATTTGTGGGATTCACAGCAGAGCGCTTTTGGCGTACAATGGCAAGCCTAATCAGACACAAAAGGATGCGAATCAGAATGACGCAGCGCTACTCAAAAATCATCGGCACAGGCAGTTATTTGCCCAACCCACCCGTTAGCAACGATGCGCTCGCCGCACGTCTCGCCGAGCATGGCGTGGAAACCTCTGACTCATGGATTCGTGAGCGCACAGGCATCGCCCAGCGGTATCTCGCGTCCCCCGATCAATCCACCAGCGACTTGGGTGCGCATGCCGCTCGTGCAGCGCTTGACATGGCTGGCGTGGATGCGAGTGAACTCGACCTCATCATTGTCGCGACGTCCACCCCTGACATGACCTTCCCCAGCACCGCGTGTTTGCTGCAAGCCAAGCTCGGCGCGAGCGGCGGTGCTGCATTTGATCTGCAGGCGGTGTGCAGCGGCTTCGTCTATGCACTCTCGGTCGCCGACGCGATGATTGTCTCTGGGCAAGCCCGCACCGCACTGGTGGTCGGCGCTGAAGTGTTTTCGCGATTGCTTGATTGGAATGACCGCACCACCTGCGTGTTGTTTGGTGATGGCGCGGGTGCAGTGGTGTTGCGTGCCAGCGAGGGCGCGGGCATACTCGCCAGTCGCTTGCATGCGCGTGGCGAGTTGGCCAATATTTTATGCAGCACCGGTGTCGTGGCCAACGGCACTGTGCTGGGCCATCCGTACTTAAAAATGGATGGTCAAGCCGTGTTTAAGCAAGCCGTGACTGCACTCGGTGAGGTCGCGCAAGAAGTGCTCGATGCGGCCAACATGACCAGCGAACAAGTTGATTGGCTGATTCCACATCAGGCGAACATCCGTATTTTGCAATCAACCGCCAAGCGACTCAACATCCCCATGGAAAAAGTCATCGTCACCGTTGACATGCAAGGCAACACCTCTGCGGCCTCCGTGCCGATTGCGCTGGACACCGCCGTGCGCGATGGCCGTGTGCAAGCAGGCCAAACCGTCATGCTGCAAGGCGTCGGCGGCGGATTCACATGGGGCGCCAACCTACTCACTTTCTAACCCATGACAACTCATGGTTGAATCTTGAAGCCCAAATCATTGGGTTTCATTTTTTTAAAAGGATTCATATGTTCGCATTCGTATTCCCCGGTCAAGGCTCGCAGAGCGTCGGCATGCTCAACGACCTCGCTGACTTAAAAATTGTGCAAGACACCGTCACAGAAGCCTCAGACGCACTTGGTCTTGATTTGCTCAAAATGATGAAAGAGGGCCCGATTGAAGACTTAAACCTCACCGTCAACACGCAACCCGTCATGCTCACCGCCAGCATCGCCGCCTACCGCGCATGGCTGGACATGGGCGGTCAAGTGCCCGCCATCGTGGCAGGCCATAGTTTGGGTGAGTATTCAGCACTCACCGCAGCAGGCGTATTCAGCCTCACCGACGCCGTTAAACTCGTGCGCGTGCGCGCCCAAGCCATGCAAAACGCAGTGCCCGTCGGCGTCGGCGGCATGGCCGCGATACTTGGCATCGACGACGCCAGCGTATTGGCCGTGTGCGCACAAGCACAAAAAGAAATCGCAGGCGAAGTGGTACAAGCCGTTAATTTTAACTCCCCAGGTCAAGTCGTCATCGCAGGCCACAAAGCCGCCGTCGAAAAAGCCTGCGAGCTGGCCAAAGCCGCAGGCGCCAAACGCGCACTCGTCCTGCCCGTCTCCGCACCGTTTCACTCAAGCCTGCTCGCGTCCGCCGCCGACGTCCTCGCCGAAGCACTCGTCGCCGTCGAGATGCGCAGCCCGCAAATGCCCGTCATCAACAACGTCGATGTCAAAATCGAAACCAGCCTGCCCAACATCCGCGACGCCCTCGTCCGCCAAGCATGGCACCCCGTGCGCTGGGTCGAATGCGTCACCGCCATCGCCGATACAGGCGTCAGTGATGTCGTCGAATGCGGCCCAGGCAAAGTATTGGCAGGCCTCGCCAAACGCATCGACCCACGTCTCACAGGGCATGCCTTGGTCGATCAAGCCAGCCTTAAAAGCATTCTGGCTACTTTAAACTAACAGCGATTGTTATAGGGTGGGCAGTGTCCATCCTACAAAAGACTAAATACAGGAGCACACATGAAACCACTCGACAATCAAATCGCCCTCGTCACAGGCGCCTCACGCGGCATCGGCCGCGCCATCGCCCGCACGCTCGCCGAGCGCGGCGCCATCGTCATCGGCACCGCCACCAGCGCATCGGGCGCTGCAGACATTGCACAAGACCTGCAACAATTTAATCCGAAAAACACAGGCCTCGTCCTCAACGTCGCCGATGGTGAACAAACCGACGCCGTATTAAGCACCATCGAAAAAGAGCACGGCGCCATCACCATCCTCGTCAACAACGCAGGCATCACGCGCGACAACCTCGCCATGCGCATGAAAGACGAAGACTTCGACGACGTCATCGGCACCAACCTGCGCGGCGTATTTCGCCTCTCACGCGGCGTCATGCGCGGCATGATGAAAGCGCGCACAGGCCGCATCATCAACGTCACCTCCGTCATCGCCCAAATGGGCAACGCAGGCCAAGCCAACTACGCCGCCGCCAAAGCAGGCGTCGAAGGCATGAGTCGCGCCCTCGCTCGCGAACTTGGCTCACGCAACATCACCGTCAACTGTGTCGCCCCAGGCTTCATCAAAACCGACATGACCGACGCCCTCGGTGAAACCGCCATCAGCGCACTCACCACCCAAATCCCACTCGGTCGCATGGGCGATGTCCAAGACGTCGCCAACGCCGTCGCCTTTCTCGCCTCACCAGACGCCGCGTATATCACAGGTCATGTGCTCGCGGTGAATGGTGGGATGTATATGTGATATTGCGTGATAACTTCGCCATAAAAAAATTCGCATTCACCCTGAAACTGAATGCATGTCTTCATGTCTTCATGTCTTCATGCCTTTATCGCGCAAGACCCAACACATAAATAGGAGCATCCATGACTTGGACTGAGTTTGGCATTGTGGTGCATTACGCGGTGGCGCTGTATGTGTTGGGGCGGGTGATGTTGCGCCCGCACCGCGAGCCAGCATCGCGGGTGGCTTGGATGCTGCTTATTCTGGGTTTACCTATCATTGGCTTGTTGATTTATTTCATGTTTGGCGAGACAAACATTGGCTTTAAGCGTGCGGAGCGCATGCGTCAAATCACGAAAAGTACTTTTCAGATGGCGACGACCAATCAGCTCAATGAATCATTTGCGATGGAATTTCCTGCGTCGTACCAGCCCGTGTTTCGCATCAGCCAATCGGTGAACGGCTTTATGCCCGTGGGTGGCAATCATGGTGAGTTGTTGGCTGACTCGGAGGCGATGATTGATGCTTTGGTGGTGGACATGGACGCGGCGCGCGAACATGTGCATGTGCTTTTTTATATTTGGTTGGCCGATGGCAGTGGTTTAAAAGTTGTGGCGGCGCTGATTCGCGCGGCGCAGCGTGGCGTGGTGTGTCGTGTGTTGGTGGATGCTTTGGGTTCGCGCAGTTTGATTGCCTCGAAACATTGGCAACGCATGCAAGACGCTGGAGTGAGCACGGCGTATGCGCTGCCGATTGGCAATCCGTTCATGCGTTTGATTTTTGGGCGCATTGATTTGCGCAACCACCGTAAAATCATGGTGATTGACAATTTCGTGACGTACTGTGGCAGTCAAAACTGTGCCGATGCGGCCTTTGCGCCCAAGGCCAAATACGCGCCGTGGGTGGATGCCGTGGTGCGATTCACAGGGCCGATTGCGCTGCAAAATCAACGCTTGTTTGCCAGTGACTGGCAGGCCGCCACGCATGAGCAGTTCGATTTGCTAAATTCGCAAGATGAGTCTTTAAATCGTTTGAGCTGCCCCGCACAGGTGATTGGTACTGGTCCGACAGAGCGACACTCGGCGATGGCCGATGTTTTTTTGACGTTAATCACATCTGCCCGGCATCATTTAATTGTGACGACACCGTATTTTGTGCCCAATGAATCGATTCTCAATGCGCTGTGTGTCGCCGCTCGCAGTGGCGTCGATGTGTGTGTGAACTTGCCGAAAAATAATGATTCTTGGGTGGTGGCGGCAGCGAGTCGCAGTTATTACCGAGCTTTGATTGAAGCGGGGGTGAGAATTTTTGAATACACGGGCGGTTTGCTGCACGCGAAATTGTTGACCATCGATGGAAAAATCACCCTGCTGGGTTCGGCGAATATGGATCGTCGCAGCTTTGATTTGAATTATGAAAATAATATTGTGCTGTATGATGAAACGTTAACGCACAGCATTGTCCAGCGTCAACACAGCTATATTTCCTCCTCGGTGCGGGTTGACTTAGACGAAGTTGAGGCATGGCGTCAGTCCAAGCTGCTGTGGTACAACACTGTCGCCACGTTAGGGCCCGTGCTGTGATTGGTTTTAAGTGACATTGTTTTTAACTGGGGTTCATCCGTGAGTGATTTGTTTGATTCATCCGATTCTGATTGGCGCAGTCATGCGCCGCTGCCTGAGCGCCTGCGCCCTGCGAGTATCGTCGACGTGGTTGGCCAGTCGCACCTGCTTGCGGACGGCATGCCGTTGCACGTGGCGTTTTCACAGAAGCGTTTGCATTCTATGATTTTTTGGGGACCGCCGGGTGTGGGGAAAACCACACTGGCGCGTTTGGTGGCCAACTCGTTTGACGCGCATTTTGTGGCGATTTCGGCGGTGTTGTCTGGCGTGAAAGACATCCGCGAGATTGTCGAGCAGGCGCAGATTTATAAATCGCAAGGGCGGCAGACGATTTTATTTGTCGATGAGGTGCATCGCTTTAACAAGTCGCAGCAGGATGCGTTTTTACCGCACGTCGAGTCGGGTTTGCTCACATTCATCGGCGCGACCACTGAAAACCCATCGTTTGAAGTGAACAACGCGCTGCTCTCGCGCGCGGCGGTGTACGTGTTGCAGTCGTTGACTGACGACGAATTGAATCTGCTCATCACGCGCGCCTGTGAGCGCGAATTGCATTTGAGCATCGACGATGCGGCACGGCAACGCTTGATTGCAGCCGCAGATGGTGACGCGCGGCGACTGCTCAATCAGCTCGAACAAGTCGCGCAGGTGGTCAGCAGTCAAGCGAGCGATACCATCACCGAGGCACACGTTAAATCCTCGCTCGGCTCAACGCTGCGCCGCTTCGACGCAGGCGGTGACGAGTTCTACGACCAAATTTCAGCATTGCATAAATCCGTGCGCGGCAGCAACCCTGACGCCGCGCTGTATTGGTTCATGCGCATGATTGATGGCGGCGCAGACCCGCGCTACCTCGCGCGACGCATCGTGCGCATGGCGTGGGAAGACATCGGCCTCGCCGACCCACGCGCCATGCAAATGTGCAACGATGCCGCCCAAACCTACGACAGACTCGGCTCACCCGAAGGCGAACTCGCGCTCGCGCAAGCCGTGCTCTATCTCGCCGTCGCCGCTAAATCAAACGCAGGCTACACTGCATTCAACCAAATGCGTGCCTTTGTCGCCAGCGAGCCATCGCGCCCCGTGCCCAAGCATTTACGCAACGCGCCGACCAAACTCATGAAGTCGCTCGACCATGGTAAAAACTACCGCTACGCCCACGCCGAGGAAGGCGCATACGCGGCGGGCGAGCAATACTTCCCCGACGGCGTAACAAATCCACCAAGTTATCAGCCCACAGAGCGCGGCTTAGAAGGTAAAATAGCGGAGAAATTGCGCGGGTTGCGGGCGTTGGATGATGTGACGCGTCAGAGAGTTAATCTAACCAAGGAAATCTAATGAAATTAAAATTAAAAATAGCGATGCTTATCGGTACTTTTTGTGCGATGAATGTTCATGCGCAAGGAGCGCGAATGGAAGCGCCAGCAGAAACTCAAAAAATAAATACACTGGCACAAATTGCAGGTGACTGGGACTGTTCTACTGGCGGGGCAAAGGAGCAAACTGGAAGCCAGTTTGTTGCTCGGGAGCAACGACGTATATTTGAAAATGGTAAGGCACACCTTATATCGCCGTTGTCTTATGAGGATTTTTTAGATGGTGTTTCCATCATGAAAACTCAGTTATTCCTTGACGAGACATTTGTCTATCGTCTTGAAAATGGCATATTGACGAGTCAGTTCGTAAGTAGCGAAGTTAAGAAATTTGAGTCAAACCCCGAAGAGTTTGGGGGGCTGATTGCATCATTTTATCAAGAAGACATGAAACAAAAGATTGCTCAAGAACGTAAACTGACATTAGAGACCACCGCTTACAATGATAAGGAGTGGTTGTTTATAGAGATGGATTTCGAAAAAGTTACTCCTATAAAGTGCGTCAAGATGGATGCGAAGTAAATCAATTTCTATGAAAAGGTTTTTAAATGTTAGACATACAACTCCTCCGTAAAGACGCCGATGCGGTCGCTGCGCGTTTAAAATCACGCGGTTTTGATTTTGACGTGTACGCGTTCAATGCGCTCGAATCGCAGCGAAAATCCATCCAAATCCGCACCGAAGAATTGCAATCACAGCGCAACAAACTCTCGAAAGAAATCGGGATTTTGAAATCGCAAAAACAAAGTGCAGATGATGTGATGGCACAGGTCGGCGAAATTAAAAACGAACTCGATGCATCCGCCGTCGCGCTGGATGGCATTCAGGTGCAGTTGAGCGACTTGCTCATGCGCATCCCAAACTTACCGCACGAGTCTGTGCCGCAAGGCAAAGACGAGGGCGACAACGTCGAAATCTCAAAATGGGGCACGCCCGCGACTTATGATTTTGAAGTCAAAGACCACGTCGCCATCGGCGAGGCGCTCGGCCAGCTTGATTTTGACACCGCTGCCAAACTCGCGGGCGCGCGTTTCTCATTCATGCGCGGCGGCATGGCGAAGCTGCACCGCGCACTCGCACAGCTCATGCTCGATGTGCAAACCGAGCAACACGGCTACACCGAATGCTATGTGCCGTACATCGTCAATGCCGACTCCATGCTGGGCACGGGGCAGCTGCCGAAGTTCAAAGAAGATTTGTTTTGGGTCAGCAAAGGCGGTGACGAGGACGCGCGTGAGATGTACCTCATCCCCACGTCTGAGATTCCATTGACCAACACCGTGCGCGACGCGATTGTCGATGCCGAAGATTTACCGATTAAACTCACCGCCCACACGCCTTGTTTCAGAAGTGAGGCGGGCAGCGCTGGGCGCGACACGCGTGGTTTGATTCGCCAGCACCAGTTCGATAAAGTTGAAATGGTGCAAATCGTTCATCCCGAAAAATCCTACGAAGCGCTCGAAGAAATGCGCGGTCACGCAGAGAAAATTCTGCAATTATTGGAATTGCCGTATCGCGTCGTTCAACTGTGCACGGGTGACATGGGCTTTGGCGCGACCAAAACCTATGATTTAGAGGTGTGGGTGCCATCACAAAACACCTACCGCGAAATCTCCAGCGTCTCGAACTGCGAAGCATTCCAGGCGCAACGCATGCAAGCGCGGTATCGCACAGGCACAGCCAAACCAGAACTCGTGCACACATTGAACGGCTCAGGGCTCGCAGTCGGTCGCGCGCTGGTCGCATTGCTCGAAAATCACCAGCAAGCCGATGGCAGTGTGCGCATCCCAAGTGCATTACAAAGCTATATGGGTGGAAAAATTGCAATCGGGGTTTAAAAACACTTGCATCTCAATGTGAATTGAGGCATAATTTCGTTCTTCTCTGGTTTTAGAGAAAAACGGGGGTATAGCTCAGCTGGGAGAGCGCTTGCATGGCATGCAAGAGGTCAGCAGTTCGATCCTGCTTATCTCCACCAAAGTTTTAAAATGGTTCCATCGTCTATCGGTTAGGACACCGCCCTTTCACGGCGGGAAGAGGGGTTCGATTCCCCTTGGGACTGCCAGTTACTTTTGAAGAGTACTGTCATTCTGGTTGTACTTTTCATACTAAAATTTCGCGGAGACTTCCGCGAAATTTTTTAATTAAAATCCACCAAACCCACAATGGGTTGGCCAAGTTCTAAGCTCCCATCGTCTAGAGGCCTAGGACACCACCCTTTCACGG
>CALMCK010000103.1 GCA_937862845.1 uncultured Burkholderiaceae bacterium
CTGTCCTTCCGCCTCCATCGCTTGGGCTTTTTGCATGATGGGACCGCGAATGTCGTAGCAAACATTGTCAAGTTTATGGGATTTTTTAATGATGGGGCTGGACACAAGGATTCCGATCTAATCTATTTAAGAGGACTTTAATTTCGTGCCATCGTCACCATATATCATGGATAATGGCCCATACTGATATGGCGTGCGATGCGTGGCAATGCGCCAGTGTACATCATTCAACTTTTATTTTCCATTCATAACCCTAAAAAACCATCGTTTTTGTAAATTTTTTTGGTTTTATTTGTTTTTTTAGCAAAATCTATAGGAAACAGCGCGCACTCATGAATTTTCAACCCGACATCAACCCGAGTTTAAACAACATCACCGCCATCGATGAGACGGCCATTTTTGTCAATGGCATCGCCCATGCCAGCAGCTTGCTGGTCGCGCCAGAAGGCGAGTTGACACCGATAGCCGCCACCACCACCGCCGAGCTGTCCGATGTCCTGTGGCAAGCCATCCTCGCACGAACCCCAGAAGTGCTGCTCATCGGCACAGGTGCGAAGCAACACTTTATACCGCCCGCACAACTCACCGCTTTTTATCAAGCAGGCATCGGTGTCGAATGCATGGCATCGGGTGCCGCCGCACGCACTTACAATGTCCTCATGAGCGAAGGCCGCCGAGTGCTCGCATTGATTCTATTACCGACCACCCCATAAAGGACAGCCATGACCATCGCCCTCAATGCCAAAATCAAAGACACCGCACTGCAGATGACCAGCGCCACGGCAGGTACCGCGCAAGACTTCAAACTCTCCGACTTCATCGGAAAAACTGTCGTGCTCTACTTTTACCCAAAAGACAACACACCGGGCTGCACCAACGAATCCATCGACTTTCGCGATGCCCATGCTGAGTTTTTAGCCGCCAACACCGTGGTGTTTGGCGTCTCACGCGATTCGCTTAAATCGCATGATTCATTTAAAAACAAACTCGAGCTGCCGTTCGAGCTCATCAGCGATGCTGACGAAAAACTCTGCAATCAATTCGACGTCATCAAGCAAAAAATGATGTATGGCAAACAGGTGCGCGGCATCGAGCGCAGCACCTTCATCGTTGATGGCAACGGAAAACTCAAAGATGAATGGCGTAAAGTCAAAGTCACAGGCCATGTGGCCGAGGTTTTGGCCGCAGTTCGTGCGGCTCAATAATCAAAAAACACCATCGGTCAATCGATGGTGTTTTTGCATGATGCTTGTGTGTCACTTAAAAGACGTCGCCAAGCAAGCGGGTATAACTGTTTTCATCTTTTCCTGAACCTCGTCAGGCAATTCGCCACCACTGGCCATCATTCGAAGCCCCAATGCCATAATTTCCGTGTCACTGTAATTCTCAAAACCCTTTGTGTAACCGCATTCACAAAAGGCATTGACTTGACTGTCTTCAAACGTCTTTTTTGTCGATGCCTCTTTAAAGCCAACAACGCAACTTTGGATAAAACTGGTTTTAAACTCTGCACTGGTCGCGCTTGTTTTCGAGGCATCCGTCGTGACGGTTGTCGGCTCACTCACACTGCCCGAGGATTTTTCTTTACTCGCGCCGCAGGCCGTCAACAACATTATCAGCAAGGTGCAGCCGATTCGATTGGTTATATTCATATTTCCTCCCCAAAAAAGCACATCATAAATGGCAAGGGTTTTTTAATCAACCCCAACACCCTACAAGCAGCTCATCCGCTTTGCGTTTGCCCTGTTAAATGTTGTATGATGTGTCCATACATTCCTTCAATCCACAGGAGAGCAAACATGCCTTTACCCAAAGCCCCCACCAAAAAAGGCACCTTGTTAACATCGCCTAAATCAGGTGTCAGCAACGCACCAAACCACGTCAAAACCACGGCCCCCGCAACACAGCCTGTACAGTCAACGCAGCCGAGTCAAACCAAACACAACGCGCCAACACACACCACCGCAAAGCCCCATACCGACAAACCCGCCACAGCTGTGCGTGCGCCGCTGCCATCGGCACCTGCTGTGACGGCCCAGCACAAGCCGACGCGACGCAGCTCTCGCCGCAAAACCATTGCCAATGCGGAGCGAAAATTGTTTGTGCTCGACACCAATGTCATGTTGCACGATCCTTCGTGCTTTTTCCGTTTTGAAGAACACGATATTTACCTGCCCTTAATCACACTCGAAGAACTCGACAACCACAAAAAAGGCACGACCGAAACGGCACGCCATGGCCGTCAAGTCTCGCGCATGCTCGACCAGCTGATGAATACATCGCCCAATGGCATTGAAGACGGTGTATCTCTCAATGCGTTAGACAATCAAGCCAGTTTGGGCCGTCTGTATTTCCAAACCCAGTTCATTGACGACGCACTGCCCAAATCTTTACCCACGGGCAAAGCCGACAATCAGATTCTCGGCATCGTGCACTCTTTACAACAAATGGACAGCAAGCGCACTGTGGTGTTGGTTTCCAAAGACATCAACATGCGCATCAAAGCACGCGCACTGGGTCTGAATGCTGAGGATTATTTCAACGATCAAGTCCTTGAGGACAGTGACCTACTGTACAGCGGGCAAATCGCCCTACCGCAAAATTTTTGGGAAACCCACAGCAAACATTTGGAATCGTGGCAAGAAGGTGGCAACACTTTTTATAAAATCTCAGGCCCATTGGTCGCTCAAATGTCCATCAACGAGTTCGTTTATTTAGACCATCCCGACCTCACGCCATTCAATGCGCAAGTGACCGAAATCGACGGCAGCACTGCTACTTTGCGCACCTTGATTGATTACACCAATCCAAAACACGGTGTTTGGGGCATTGGCGCGCGCAACCGCGAACAAAACTTTGCACTCAACATACTGATGGATCCAAACATTGATTTCGTCACCCTGCTCGGTCAAGCAGGCACGGGCAAAACCCTCGTCGCCATCGCCGCGGGCTTGCAGCAGACGCTCGAGATGTCACGATTCTCAGAAGTCATCATCACCCGCATCACGGTATCAGTGGGTGAGGATATTGGATTTTTGCCGGGCACTGAGGAAGAAAAAATGGCGCCGTGGATGGGCGCATTACATGACAATCTCGAAATCCTCATCAAAGGCGATGCCAACTCAGGTGAGTGGGCACGCGCGGCCACCAGTGAGTTGATTAAAAATAAAGTTAAAATCAAGTCCATGAATTTCATGCGTGGCCGCACCTTTGTCAATAAACTTCTGATCTTAGATGAAGCGCAAAACCTCACCCCGAAACAAATGAAAACCCTCATCACCCGCGCAGGTCCCGGCACAAAAGTCGTGTGTCTGGGCAACCTTGCGCAAATCGACACGCCGT
>CALMCK010000104.1 GCA_937862845.1 uncultured Burkholderiaceae bacterium
CGATGTCATCGTCACACCCGATGGCAATATTCGCCGACCATTTTTCTTATCCTATGATGAAGAAAACTGCGAATACTTTCACTTTGATGAACTGAGCCAAGAAATCAAAAAAGGCCGCGATGTCGTCTAGGCCATGTTTGTGATTCCGTACCCACCGGGTTTCCCGATTCTCGTTCCTGGCCAAGTCGTCTCACAAGAGATACTCGATTTCATGAGCGCGCTCGATGTGAAAGAAATCCACGGCTATCGACCTGAGCTGGGGTTCCGCGTGTTCACCGAGCAAGCATTGCAGGCGGTGATACAGCCGGGTGAGTGATGATTTTTTTTACTCGATTGTGAGGGTGCGCGATGTGTTTTCGCGCACCATCTAAAATATGGACATGAATGACACCCATGATATTTCTAAAAAACCAAAAACCAAAAACCAAAAACCAAAAACCAAAAACCATAAACCAATAAAGACGTCGCATTAAAAACTGCAACAAAAAATAAAACAAAACAAAAACCTGAACAAGGAGACAAATCATGCAAACCATCCGCAATGTATCAGACTTAAATTTATTTTTTCACCGCAATCAAAAGCCGATTTACTTCATCAGTGCCACCAACTTTAATTTGATGGGGATTGATCGTTGGGTGCCGAAATTTCGCTACATCAATTACATCAACAGTTTCGATGGCCGCCATCCGAATGTCTTTGTGCCACCCAAAACGGAGCACGAAGAATTCGAATCGATTGAGGACATTTGCAATTATCTGCTGCAGCACAAAGCGGTGATTGACTACATAGAGCGCAATGGTGGCGATCCTGCGGCGGTGTTTCTCATGTTTGACTCAAAAACCGAGGAGCTGTGCAAAGAGTTGAATCTTGATTTGTGGTTTCCGTCGGCCGAGCTGCGCACGCGCTGCGATAACAAAATGGAAACCGTGCGCATCGGCAACGCCGCTGGCGTGCCGTCTGTGCCGAATGCGTTGGAGAAAGTGGATAACTACGAGCACCTGATGCACATCGCGGAGCGTCATGGTTTGGGTCAACACCTTGTGGTGCAGACGGCGTTTGGAGATTCGGGTCACACGACTTTTTTTATCAGCACAAAAGAAGAGTTTGAAAAACATGCCGAGGACATCGTCAAAGACCCAGAGGTTAAAATCATGAAGCGCATCAACTGTCGCGGCGCGACGCTCGAGGCTGTCGCGACGCGCTCGGGCACTTTGGTTGGGCCACTGCTCACCGAGGTGGTCGGTGCGACAGAACTCACGCCGTACAAAGGCGGTTGGTGCGGCAACGAGGTTTTTGCTGGCGCATTTTCAGAAGAGGTTCGCCAAAAGGCCCGCGAAATGGCGATGAAATTTGGCGATCAATTGTTGCAAGAGGGGTATCGTGGCTACTTCGATTTGGATTTTCTCATCGATAAAGACAACAACGAAGTGTATTTGGGCGAGCTCAATCCACGCATTTGTGGCGCATCGCCGATGACCAATCACACGGCATTTGCGTATGCGGATGCGCCGTTGTTTTTGTTTCACTTGATGGAGTATTCGGGCGTGCCGTATGAGCTCGACACCAAAGCGCTCAATGCGCGTTGGGCTGAGCCGCATTTTATCGACAGCTGGAGTCAGGTGGTGATTAAGCATGTCGAGGGCAATGTGGATGTGATTACTCAGGCGCCGCCATCGGGCATTTATCGCATGAGCGAGGATGGCTCGGTGTCCTACAATCGATTTGATGCCAATCGTCAGGCGATTGACTCGGAGCGCGAGGCGTTTTTTCAGCGCATTGCAGGGCCCGGTGATTATCGCTATGAAGGCGCTGATTTGGGCATACTCATCACCCGTGGTCGGTCGATGAACGATGACTTCCGCCTTAATCTGCGCGCGCGTGATTGGATTGCAGGGATTAAAAAATACTACAGTGGTGCACCGATAGTCACCGCGCCAAAGGCGTATGAACCCGCACATGGTTCGTTTAAAATTTTATAAACATTGATGACAAACACACCGCAACCATGAGCCACTCCTCCGTACACTTTCGCGCGATACAAGAAGACACCGCAGGTGCCAAATGGCTCGCCCGTGCGCAGCATTTTTGGCCTGCGTACGAGCGCTGGTATGCATGGGGTGGTCTCACGCGTCGGCCGAGTTATCTCGCGTGCCGTCGCGCCATGCGCAGCCACATGCCTGAGCTTGTGCCGATGTATGAGACGCTCACCGAACTGCTCGGCGGCGAAGATGCGCAAGCACGGTTTTTGAGCCTGTGGACGCCGCCACCGTTTATCGCGGGGTGCTCTCAAGCGATTTGGCAAAACCCATTGGGCGGTGCGGGCGCGCTGTTGCGCAATTATGATTTCTCGCCCGCTTTGCTCGAGGGCTCGATGTTCGCCACCCAATGGCATGGGCAGCGCGTCATCGCGATGTCCGATTGCATGTGGGGCGTGCTCGATGGCATGAATGAATCGGGTGTGGCGGTCTCCTTGTCTTTCGGTGGTCGCACTGTGGTGGGTCAGGGTTTTGGCATCCCGATTATTTTGCGCTATGTGCTGGAGTTCGCTCAGAGCGGACGAGAAGCGGTGGCGATGCTGTGCCGCATTCCCTCACACATGAGTTACAGCGTGACTGTGTTGGACAAAACGGGCTACCACGTCATCGTCCACCTCGCGCCCGACCGGCCACCGCAGGTGGTCAATGAATTGGTCGTCACGAATTTTCAAGGTGAAGTCATGTGGCTTGCCCATGCCCGCGCCACACGCAGTGTCGAGCGGCGCGATAATTTGTTGGGCTACTTAAACCACCACGCCAGCTTAGAAGAAACCACCAATGCGCTCATGCGCCCGCCCGTGTTTCAGACCTCGTTTCATCGCGGCTATGGCACGTTGTATGGTGCGGTGTATTTGCCTGAAGAAAACTGCATTGATTACATTTGGCCGTCGTATCGTTGGCGGCAGCGTTTTGATGATTTTGATGAAGGCGTGATTAAACTCAACTACGGCGTGAGCTATCTCAATCAGATGGTCGGCGCCGAGCGCGATGCGGTCACGGTGCCGTCACAAAACGTCGGGCTCGATGTGAGCTGGATGGACGACAGCGTGCAGCCACACGAAGTGGTGCGCCTCGAGGTGATAGAAGGGGCGCAGAAGCTGCAATTTGTGCCGTGGCAAGGCACGGGTTATGCGTGGTCGTCGGTGTAGATGATGCATTGAAATCAAAAAATAAAAACACCGCAGCGCGGTGTTTTTATTCGGGCGTTGACAGCAGCGTGCGCGCCAGTGCAGCGATCGGTTTTGGCAGGCCGACTTGACTGAGCGTGTCCAGCGATAACCAAAGCGCACCGTGCGGATGCTCGGTGTTGGCACGCTCCTCGAGTGCCCGAGCGGCCGTTGCGTCGATGTCGAAGATGTGCGGATGCAGATACAGCTGTCGGTGCGTCAGTCGGTGCGTGATGTGCGGCAAGGTGATGGGCACAGCAGCTTGATCACTCAAACCATCGTGTTCGGGAAAGCTAAACAGACTCGCCCAGATGCCTTGCTTCGGGCGCTTCTCCAGCCACAGCATGTGGTTGTGGCGGTAGATGTACAGCTCGATGTGCAGGTCTTTAACGGCTGTGCGCGCTTTCGCAGCGGGGATTTGCTGGGTTAAATTGTGTTCGCGCGCACCGCAGCCATCGTGCAGCGGACAGATGTGGCACTGCGGTTTACTGCGCGTGCACAGCGTCGCGCCCAAATCCATAACACCTTGCGTGTAGCTGCGCAGCGCGCTGGCGTGCGAGAGTTGGATGTGCTCTGCATCGTCTTTTGAAATCAACTCACGCTCGGCGTGCGCCCAGAGGATTTTATCGGTGGCCGCAGATGGTGCATCGGTGATGCAGAAATACCGCGACAAAATCCGCTTCACATTGCCATCGAGTATCGCCGCAGGGTGTCCGAAAGCAAACACTGCAATAGCTGCCGCAGTCGAAGCGCCAATGCCTTTGAGCGTCATGAGCTGAGCTGGTGTGCGTGGGAACTCGCCGCCAAACTCGTTCACCACCTGTTGCGCACAGTGGTGCAGATTGCGCGCGCGACTGTAATAACCCAAACCCGCCCACAGCGCCAACACATCATCGAGCGGCGCATTCGCAAGCGCATGAACACTTGGAAACCGCGCCAGAAA
>CALMCK010000105.1 GCA_937862845.1 uncultured Burkholderiaceae bacterium
GCAGACCAGTGATTTGATTGAATTGCTCAAATCTCCACCCGCAGGTGAAGAAGCCGTGTTGGTGGACTTGCTCACCCACCGCGTGCCAGCAGGCGTGGACGATGCGGCGAAAGTCAAAGCGAGCTATTTGGCCGCTTTGGCGCATGGTGCCGAAAAATGCACATTGATTGACCGCAAAAAAGCCACTGAGTTACTTGGCACCATGCTCGGCGGTTACAACATCAGCCCGATGGTTGATTTGCTCGACGATGCTGAGCTCGGCGCAATCGCCGCTGCGGGTTTAAAAAATACATTGCTGATGTTTGACCAGTTTCATGATGTCAAAGAAAAGGCAGACGCAGGCAATGCCCATGCGAAAAGCGTGATTCAAAGTTGGGCGGATGCCGAGTGGTTCACTTCGCGCCCTGAAGTCCCTGAGTCGATTACTGTGACTATTTTTAAAGTCACGGGCGAGACCAACACCGATGACCTATCGCCTGCGCCAGACGCATGGAGCCGCCCTGACATTCCATTGCACGCATTGGCCATGCTCAAAAATGCCCGCGATGGCATCACACCCGAAGAAGATGGCAAACGCGGCCCGATTAAATTCATCGAAGACATGCGCGCTCAAGGCAACTTGGTGGCCTACGTCGGTGACGTGGTCGGCACAGGTTCTTCGCGTAAGTCTGCGACCAACTCGGTGTTGTGGTTCACGGGTGAGGATATTCCTTTCGTACCGAACAAACGCTTTGGTGGCGTGTGCTTGGGCACAAAAATCGCCCCAATTTTCTACAACACAATGGAAGACGCGGGCGCATTGCCGATTGAACTCGACGTATCCAATATGAACATGGGCGACGTGGTTGAGCTGCGTCCCTTCGAAGGCAAAGCTTTGAAAAACGGTGCAGTGATTGCCGAATTCCAAGTTAAATCAGACGTGCTGTTTGACGAAGTTCGCGCAGGCGGTCGCATTCCACTCATTATCGGTCGCGGCTTGACTGCGAAAGCGCGCGAGTCACTCGGCTTGCCCGCATCGACATTGTTCCGCCTGCCTGTGGAGCCAGTCGACAGTGGTAAAGGCTACTCACTCGCACAAAAAATGGTCGGTCGCGCATGTGGCTTGCCCGAAGGCAAAGGCGTGCGCCCCGGTACTTACTGCGAACCACGCATGACGTCGGTCGGCTCGCAAGACACCACCGGTCCGATGACGCGTGATGAGCTCAAAGATTTGGCTTGTCTCGGCTTCTCCGCTGATCTTGTCATGCAATCATTCTGCCACACTGCGGCGTATCCAAAACCTGTCGACGTTAAAATGCACCACGAGCTGCCCGACTTCATCAGCACACGCGGCGGCATTTCGCTCCGCCCAGGTGATGGCGTGATTCACTCATGGCTCAACCGCTTATTGCTCCCCGACACCGTCGGCACAGGCGGCGACTCGCACACACGTTTCCCGATTGGCATCAGCTTCCCCGCAGGCTCTGGTTTGGTCGCGTTCGCCGCTGCCACAGGCGTGATGCCGCTCGACATGCCTGAATCAGTCTTGGTTCGATTCAAAGGCAAAATGAACGCAGGCGTGACGCTGCGTGATTTGGTCAACGCGATTCCACTGTACGCGATTAAATCGGGTTTGCTCACGGTCGCCAAACAAGGCAAACAAAATATTTTCTCAGGCCGCATTTTAGAAATCGAAGGCTTGCCTGACTTAAAAGTTGAACAAGCATTTGAGCTTTCTGATGCATCAGCAGAGCGCTCTGCCGCAGGTTGCACTGTGCATCTAAACAAAGAGCCGATTATCGAATACATGAATTCAAACGTCGCTTTGATGAAATGGATGATTGCCAATGGTTACGAAGATCCACGCACACTGGCCCGTCGCATCACTGCGATGGAAGCATGGCTGGCCAAACCTGAGCTGCTCAAAGGCGATGCGGATGCAGACTACGCCGCAGTCATTGACATCGATTTGGCCGACATCCACGAGCCGATTGTCGCCTGCCCGAACGATCCAGACGACGTTAAAACATTGTCTGATGTGGCCGGTGCGAAAATTGATGAAGTCTTTATTGGTTCATGCATGACCAACATCGGTCACTTCCGCGCGGCATCAAAACTGCTCGAAGGCAAACGCGACATTCCCGTCAAACTCTGGGTCGCGCCACCGACCAAAATGGATGCCAAGCAACTCACCGAAGAAGGCCACTACGGCGTGCTCGGCAGCGCAGGTGCACGCATGGAAATGCCTGGCTGCTCGCTGTGTATGGGCAATCAAGCGCAGGTTAAAGAAGGCGCGACAGTCTTCTCGACCTCAACGCGCAACTTCCCGAACCGCCTTGGCAAAAATTCCTTCGTGTATCTCGGCTCCGCAGAGCTCGCAGCGGTTTGCTCAAAAATGGGTAAAATTCCGACGCGCGAAGAGTATTTGGCTGACATCGGCGTGCTTGACGCCGCCAGCAGTGACATTTACAAATACTTGAATTTTGACAAAATGGAAGACTTCAACGCTGCCGCAGAAGGTGTGAAGGGTTAAACTTTGCTTTTTTAAGTTCAATTTCTATTGTTGTTCGCAATGATTGACCAAAAAGCCCAACGCAAGTTGGGCTTTTTGGGTTTCACGGTTTGTATTCGATACCGAAATGGGGCTGTGTGCTTTATTCTTTGGCCGCATCAGCTGTAGCTCTGGCTGCAGCTACGGTTGCTTCAACTGCAGCTCTGGCTGCATCAACTGCAGGAGCCACTGCGGCATCGTATGCATCCGCATCACTGCCCACATACTCACCGTCGAGATAGTCGAAAGACGACTCCACTTTACCTGCGGGTGTGTAGGTTTGAAAGCTGCCGTGAATGCTTAAATCACTGTTGTCAAAACCTGACAAAACGCCGCCATACGAACGAGCAAAAACCGTGTCTGATTGCTTGTTGCCATTCATATAAAAATCCTGAATGATAAACAGCTCGCCGACTTTGCCGTGCAGTACTCGGTAGTATTTGGCATTTTTGCTTTGCATCTGGTGCTGATGGTTTTGAGCAAAATAAACAATGACGCACTGGTCTTTGCGTTTGTAAGTTTGGCAGCTCGCACCCAAATCATCTGCGGCTTGGTTGGCATTGAGTGTGCGCGTGAGGCGCTCCACGTTCTGCTCGATGGCCGCTGCCGCTTCATACGCTTGCTCTCGAGCGTTCTCGGCCACACCTTCTGCATCGATGCGCTCGCCGTCTTTGTATTCATGCTTCGCGAACAAGTTGCCAGACTCATCCCAATATTTGTGGGTGCCTGTTTCTAGGCCATTTTTATACTGACTCGTTTGGGCTTTTTGGCCATTTTCATACCATGTTTCATCGCGGCCATCTTGCTCGCCATTGTCGTTGAACTCTGTCTTACTAAGTATGTTGCCGTTCTCTTGCCAGATGGTGTATGTGCCGACGACGTTTCCATCCTTATAAGTGGCCTCGCTGTATTTTTTACCGCTGTCCTCATAGAAATCGGTCCAGTGCCCTGTTCTTTCGCCGTTTTCGTATGTGCCTTGTTCTGTCAACTGACCTTCTTGATTCCAAGCTTGATAATCACCATTGAGTTGATCATTCTTGTATGTGCCTTTTACGTTCATTTGTCCATTGTCATACCAGTTGGTGAAAGGGCCTTCGAATGAGCCGTTGATGACGGTAAAGCGTTTGGCTGGTTGGCCATTTTTATAATATAAAGTATGGTCGCTCAATGTTGTGGCATTGAGATCAGACTCTACCCAAGCACGGGTTATCAGTGTGGACTCAAGGGTAGTGTACGGGGGGGATAGCACTTGACCGTTGTTGTAATAATCGGCGATAACATAGGCGTTTTGATCGGTTTTTCCAAGTAAGACCCGGTAGAAGTCAGAAGGCTTTTTAGCCACTTCTGCGTCTAAAGGCGCTTCAGAATTACCAAGCGATTTAAAGTGTGCAATGACGCAGTTGTTCTGTGCGACTTTGAGTTTTTGGCAGGTTGTTTTGAGCTCTTTGGCGGTTTGGTTGGCATTTTTATTTAAAGGAAACTCCTGTGCGTGAGCCGCGTGAAGCGCTGAGACGAGTA
>CALMCK010000106.1 GCA_937862845.1 uncultured Burkholderiaceae bacterium
ATTTTATCGTTCGGCGTGCAAGACGGCCTCGCAGGCGGCACACGCTTTATTGATGCATTGAAACTGGTCACACGCCTCGTCAATATCGGCGATACCAAAAGCCTCGCCTGCCATCCCGCCACCACCACCCACCGTCAACTCAACGCCGAAGAGCTCGCCAAAGCAGGTGTCTCCGAAGACCTTGTGCGCTTGTCGGTCGGTATTGAGCACATCGACGACATCATTGCTGACTTGGAGCAAGCCTTGGCCAAAGTGTGATGAGCCCAGTGTGACGTCAAACAATAATCCGCTCCGTGTGAGCGGATTTTTTGTGTGCACAGTGTTCGATTCAGCAAGTTTCGGGTGGTTATTATGCTGACTCAATGGCACAATCACACCATCAAGGAGAATTGTATGAACACCGCCACACGAGACTATGACCGCATCGCCGAGGCGATTGACTTTATCCAAACACGGTTTCAATCACAACCGAGTCTGGACGACGTGGCCGCGCATGTGCACCTCTCGCCTTATCATTTTCAGCGTTTATTCAGTGACTGGGTGGGCACCAGCCCAAAGAAATTTTTGCAATACATCAGCATCAACTATGCCAAAAACCTATTGAAAGACAACGCATCATTGCAGGATGCAGCGCTGGACACAGGCCTATCAGGCGCGAGTCGGCTGCATGATTTGTTTGTGCAGATTGAAGGCATGACACCCGGTGAGTTTAAAAACGGTGGCGAGCAGCTGCACATACGCCACAGCATCGCGCAGACACCCTTCGGGGATGTGCTGGTAGCCTCCACCGACAAAGGCATTTGCCACATGGCATTTTGTGACGACACCGCCGAGGCGATTGACAAACTGATGGGGCACTTTCCCAATGCGCACTATCAGCAAAGCAGTGATGAGATGCAGCGCAATGCACTGTTGATTTTTAAACAAAACGGCCACGAACTCAAGCAAGTAAAACTGCACCTCAAAGGCACAGAGTTTCAGCTCAAAGTCTGGGAAGCACTGCTTAAAATCCCCGCCGGTCAACTCATCAGCTACGGCCAACTCGCGCAACGCATAGACAAGCCAAAAGCCGCACGCGCCGTCGGCACGGCCAACGGAGACAACCCCGTTGCATTTTTAATCCCATGCCATCGCGTCATTCAATCCAGCGGCGCACTCGGCGGCTACCACTGGGGATTGTCGCGCAAAGCGGCGATGATCGGTTGGGAAGCCGCGCAGCAAGCAGCCAAGGATTGACATGGACTTATTCAACGACGCCTTCGACCCACACCTCAACCTTCTGCCGCACGACGGCACAGTGAACTACCACGGCGCGATACTCAGCACCGCGCAAGCCGACGCGTATTTCACCGAGCTCAACCAAACCATCGACTGGCAACATGACACCGCGCGCATCAGCGGCCAAATCATCAACACCGCCCGCCAAGTCGCATGGCACGCCAGCGAGCCATTTGCCTACACCTACTCAGGCACCACCAAAATCGCACTGCCTTGGACAGACGCACTGCTCGAGCTCAAAAAAATCGTCGAAAAACAAAGCCACGCCACCTACAACGCCTGCCTGCTCAACCGTTACAACGACGGCAGCCAAGGCATGGCGTGGCACAGCGACGCTGAAAAAGATTTACAAAAAAATGGCACCATCGCCTCCATCAGTCTCGGCGCCGAACGCCGATTCGCCTTCAAACACAAACGCACCGATGACACCGTCTCGCTCACATTGCAACACGGCAGCCTGCTCATCATGGCGGATGACACGCAAACCCACTGGCTGCATCGACTGCCACCGCTTGTTGGGGTGTCTTCTGCGCGAATCAACCTCACGTTCAGAACAATGGTGACAAAGCAAGTGCGGTGAGGCGTTGAAAATTTAAAAAGCGGACAAATTGTCCGCTTTTTAAATGATAGTCAGGGTTTAAGAAAACACAAACGAGCCGTCGATCCAGTCCACTTTTATCACTGATTTTGGTGCGTATTGCCCTGCGAGTATCGCGCGGGCGAGTGGGTTTTCGATGTGTTGGCTGATGGCGCGTTTGAGTGGGCGTGCGCCGTAGGCGGCATCGAAGCCTGCTTCGGCGATGGCTGCGACGGCGGCGGGTGTGACGTTGAGCGTTAAATCTTGTTCGCTCAGGCGTGCGGTTAAGCGTTGCAGTTGGATTTTTGCAATGCCTTGGATGTTTGCCGCTGTGAGGTTGTCGAACACGACCACTTCGTCAATGCGGTTGATGAATTCTGGACGAAAGTGTTGTTTGACTTCGTTCATGACGGCGGTCTGAATCACATCGTGGGTTGAGCCTGCGAGGCGTGCGATTTCGTGCGAGCCGAGGTTGGAGGTCATGACGATGACGGTGTTTTTAAAGTCAACGGTGCGGCCTTGGCCGTCGGTCATGCGGCCATCGTCGAGGGCTTGCAGGAGGACATTGAACACATCGGGGTGTGCTTTTTCGACTTCGTCGAGCAGTATCACGCTGTAGGGTTTGCGGCGCACGGCTTCGGTGAGGTAGCCGCCAGACTCGTAGCCGACATAGCCAGGGGGCGCGCCGATGAGGCGGGCGACGGAGTGCTTCTCCATGTATTCGGACATGTCGATGCGGATGAGGTGGTCTTCAGAGTCGAACAAAAATGCGGCGAGTGCTTTGCACAGCTCGGTTTTGCCGACGCCTGTCGCGCCGAGAAAGAGAAATGAGCCGTAGGGTTTGTTCGGGTCGGATAAGCCCGCGCGTGAGCGGGTGATGACGTCGGCGACTTTTTGGACGGCATCAATCTGGCCGACGACGCGCTGGTGCAGATGCTCGGCCATGGCGAGCAGTTTTTCGCGTTCGCCTTGCAGCATTTTTGACACAGGAATGCCTGTCGAGCGGCTGATGACGTCGGCGATTTCCTCTACCCCAACTTGGGTTTTGAGGAGGCGCGGCTTGATCGCCGTGGTCAGCTCGGCGGTTTCGGTTTCTTTGAGCTGGCGTTCGAGTTCGGGCAGCTGGCCGTATTGAATCTCGGCCACTTTATCGAGCTGACCGTTGCGTTGAAACTCGACCATTTGGTTGCGCAGCGCATCGATTTTTTCTTTGATGTTCGCTGAGCCTTGTGCTTGGGCTTTTTCGCGGCGCCATTCTTCATCGAGGTCGGCGAGCTCTTTCTCGAGGCTGTCCATTTCTTGTTCGAGCAGCTCGAGGCGGGTCACGCTGGCATCATCGGTTTCGCGTTTGAGGGCTTCGCTTTCGATTTTTAACTGTATTAAGCGGCGCTCTAATTTATCCAGTGATTCTGGTTTTGAGTCGATTTCGATTTTGATGCGCGCGGCGGCTTCGTCAATCAAATCAATCGCTTTGTCGGGTAAAAACCGATCGGTGATGTAGCGGTGGCTTAACGTCGCGGCGGCAACGATGGCCGGATCGGTGATGTCAACGCCGTGGTGTACTTCGTATTTTTCTTGTAAGCCGCGCAAAATCGCAATCGTTGATTCGACGCTCGGCTCGTTGACCATGACTTTTTGGAAGCGGCGTTCGAGCGCGGCGTCCTTTTCGAGTGAGCTTCTGTATTCGTTTAATGTGGTTGCGCCGATGCAGTGCAAGTCGCCACGGGCAAGCGCTGGCTTGAGCATGTTGCCCGCGTCAATCGAGCCTTCTGCTTTGCCTGCGCCGACCATGGTGTGGATTTCGTCGATGAACACGATGGTTTGCCCCGCGTCTTGCTCGACTTCATTTAAAACCGCTTTCAAGCGTTCTTCGAAGTCGCCACGGTATTTCGCGCCCGCGAGCAGGGCGGCCATGTCGAGCACCAAAATGCGCTTTTCTTTCAGGCTGTCGGGCACTTCGCCGTTGACGATGCGCTGCGCGAGACCTTCAACAATCGCGGTTTTACCCACACCCGGTTCGCCGATGAGGACGGGGTTGTTTTTTGAGCGGCGTTGCAAAATCTGTATCGTGCGGCGGATTTCATCGTCGCGACCAATCACAGGATCGAGTTTGCCAGAGCGGGCGCGCTCGGTTAAATCGAGGGTGTATTTTTTGAGGGCTTCTCGGCTGGTCTCGCTGTTTGGGTTGTCCACGTTTTTTCCTTTGCGGATGGATTCGATGGCGGCGAGCAGTGTTTTCTCGTTCAGCCCCATCGTGTTGAATGCTTTTTTGAGCGGGTGTTTGCTGTCCTTATCAAGCAATGCCAGCAGCAACATCTCGGACGCAACATACGTGTCGCCATATTGTTTTGCATGGTTTTGTGCGCGCTGCATGATTTGCACCAAGTCACTTGAAAGCATCGGTGTACCGCTGCTGGTGTTGACAGTTGGCAAAGCATCGAGGGCTTGTTTGACGATGGACTTCACACGGGTTGAATCGAGGCCTGCATAGCGCAGCAATGCGGGCAAACTGCCGTCCAAGTCATTCATCATGGCTTGGATGACGTGTGTCGCATCAATGCTGGACTGGCCTTTTTCTTGGGCGAGTGTTTGCGCGTTTTGTAGGGCGGATTGAAAGCTGCTGGTGAATTGTTCGATGTTCATGATGGGGCTCCTGATGATAATCTGTTAATGATTATTTTGGGGTGTTCATTGTATTTTCAAGGGGCATTGTGCGCCAGTCAGCGACAAAAAAGATGGGCATTGCCCATCTTTTTTGGTTGTTTGTCTATCAACTGATGGGGCTATGCCGCCAATCCGCTGTGTCGCAACAGCGCATCGACGCTGGGCTCACGCCCCATAAACCCTTTGAATGAGTCCATCGCTGGGCGTGAGCCGCCGACGGCGAGGATGTTTTGCCAGTACTTTTGGCCGAGTTCTGAATTGAGCAGCGGTGCGTTGTTTTGCATCGCTGTTTCAAATGCGGAGAAGGCATCGGCGGACAGCACTTCGGCCCATTTGTAGCTGTAGTATCCAGCGGCGTAACCGCCTGCGAAGATATGGCCAAAGCTGTGCTGGAAGCGATTGTACGCGGGTGTCGCTGCGACGGCGAATTCAGCGCGCACGTCGGCGAGCACGGTGTTGATCGCATCTGGCGTGTCGGCGCGATACTCGGCGTGCAGGATGATGTCGTACAGCGAAAACTCGACTTGGCGCAGCATTTGTAGGCCTGATTGAAAGTTTTTCGCGGCGAGCATTTTATCAAACAATGCGCGCGGTAACACAGCGCCTGTGTCGATGTGTGCGCTCATGCGGGCGAGGATGTCGTAGTCCCAGCAGAAGTTTTCCATAAACTGACTGGGCAGCTCGACGGCATCCCACTCGACGCCACGGATGCCTGAGACAGACAAATCGTTCACCTGCGTGAGCAGATGGTGCAGTGCGTGGCCAGACTCGTGGAACAAGGTGATGAGATCGTCGTGGGTCAGCGTGGTTTCTGCGCCGTCGGCGGGCGGGGTGAAATTACACACCATCAGTGCAACAGGGGTTTGCTGTGTGCCGTCGGTTTTAAGGCAGCGCGAGCGGACTTCATCCATCCATGCGCCTTGGTTTTTACCCGTTCGTGCGTAAGGGTCGAGGTAGACGCCACCGATGACGGCGCCGTCTTTGATGAGTTGAAAAAACTGCACATCTGGGTGCCACACCTGTGCGGCGACGCGCACGAGTTGCACGCCAAATAATTCGTGAATGACGTGAAACAAGCCATCGAGGGATTTGCTCAATGGAAAGTGGTCTTTGACTTCTTGTTCTGAAAAATCATAGCGCGCTTGGCGCAACTTTTCAGAGGTGTAAGTGGCATCCCATGCCTGCATGTCCTCGATGCCGAGCTGTTCGCGCGCGAAGTTTTGCAGCTCGCTGTAATCGGTCAATGCGCTGGTGCGGGCTTTGGCGGAAAGGTGTTTGAGAAAGTCGGTGACCTGCGGCACGGACTCAGCCATTTTGGTGGCCAGTGAGACCTGCGCATAATTATCATAGCCGAGCAGGGCGGCGAGGCGCTGATGGGCTTTGAGGATGCTTTGCATATGGCGCGTGTTGTCGAACTCGGGTTGGACTGGGTTGGCGTCCGAGGCGCGCGTGACATAGGCTTGATACACGCGTTCGCGCAGGGCGCGGTTTTCGGCATACTGCATGACGGGGAAATAAGATGGGAAGTGCAGGGTGATTTTATAGCCGTCTTTATCATCCGCCTGAGCGGCAGCGCGCATGGCGGCGATGGCTTCGTCGGGAATACCAGTGAGCTCGTCGAGTGTGGCAAAGTAGGCAAATGCATTGGTCGCATCAAGTACGTTTTCAGAAAACTTCGCTTGCAGCGCAGAAGCCTCTGTGGACAGGCTGAGGAATTCGGCTTTGTCCGCATCATTGAGCAACGCGCCAGAGAGTTTAAAGTCGCGCAGGGCTTGATGGATGATGTGTTGGCGAGTCGTTGAGAGTTGTGAAAAATGTGGTTCTTTGGCCAAAGTTTGATAATGACTCAACAGCATTTCGCTTTGGCCCAATGTTGTCCAAAACACCGTCACTTCTTCGAGATGCGCATTGTAAGCCTCGCGCCACTCAGCAGTGTCCACCACATGATGGCAATGCGACACGACTCCCCAAATGCGCGAGAGTTGCTCGGTCGCCGCTTCGAGTGGTGTGATGAAACTGTCCCAGTGGACGTCGGCAGCGCTCATCGACTCTGCGTGCTTGAAGGCTGCGCGCGCTTGTGTGAGTGCGCTGTTGACCGCTTCGGCGACGTGGTCGGGCGTGATGTCTGCGTAGCGGGGCAAGTCGGTGAGGTCGAGGAGCGGGTTGTGGTGTGTGGTCATGGTGTGCTTTTTAAATAAATTAAAACGCACCATTCACGTCGCAGGCTCGCAAGCGTGTGGCGTGAATGATGCGACGGTGCAGCAGTGTTTCAACGGGGGCGAGTTTACTCGTCATCGCCCTCATCGTCTTCGTCGTCGTGTGCTTCAAGACTGCTTTTAATCAGCTGAAACAATTCGCGATAAGATTTCGGTGGTTTTGACTGCTCGTGTTCTTTACGGGCATTGCGCACCAGCGTGCGCAGCAGTTGCACATCGCTGTCTGGGTATCGCTCTAAGAAGGTGGTGATGGCCTCGTCTTTTTCAAGCAGTTGATTGCGCAGGCGCTCGATTAAATGCAGTTTCGCTGTTTCGACGGCCGATGAGCCGAGGAATTGATTGAGTTTTTCTTGAATCGGCTCAACCTCTTCATTGCGCATGATTTTGCCGATGTATTGCAGCTGGCGGCGACGCGCTTCATTCGCGGTGAGGCGTTTGAATTCTTTCACCGCTTCGCGCAAATCATCCGACATAGGCACTTGCGTCAAGCGGTCTTTGGACAGCTCGACGAGGCTTTTGCCGATGGCTTGCAGCTCATGCATTTGTTGCTTGATGGCGGTTTTGCTGAGCGGGGTTTCTGGACGCGGCTCGTTGGCGGCGAGTTTGCCTTTTTGGTAGTTCAGTTGAGTCATAATCATCTCTTAAATAAAAACACGGTATCATGGCGTTTTGGGTTTTGATGCCCGTTCATTGACTTTATTAGAAAGCCACCATGTCCGTACAGTTTGATTATACACGTAAGCAACTCGAAACAATTGCCCAACAAGCCCTCGGCCTCGCTCGTCGTGTCGGCGGTCAAGCATCTGCCGTCGAAGTGTCCGAGTCCAACGGCCTGTCGGTCAGCACGCGCAACGGTGAAGTCGAGACCGTCGAACACAACCGTGACAAAAGCCTCTCAGTCACTGTTTATGTGGGGAAGCAGCGTGGTCATGCCAGCACATCGGATTTTTCGGATGCTGCGCTTGAGAGCACAGTGCGCGCGGCGCACGATATTGCCAAATACACTGCGGCCGACGATTGCGCGGGCTTGCCCGAAAAAGAATACTTGGTCGATGCCAACACCGCCCAACAAGATTTGGACCTGTACCACCCATGGTCTTTGACGACGCCCGAGGCGATACAGTTGGCCAAAGCGTGTGAAGACGCGGCTTATGCCGCCTCAAAATATATTAAAAACTCTGAAGGCGGCTCGGTCAACACCAGCAGCGGGCATTTTATAGCCGCCGCATCCAGTGGCTTCATGGGCGGATTTGCTTACTCGCGCCACAGCCTCGGCGCGATGCCGATTGCCAGCAAAGGCCGCGAAATGGAGCGCGATGCGTGGTTTGTCTCGCAACGGGTCCCCGCCAAACTCGCCAGTCCAGAGGACATCGGCGCATACGCCGCACACCGCGCGGCATCACGTCTGGGCGCAAAAAAAATCTCCAGCCGCACCTGCCCCGTGTTGTTTGACGCACCTCTGGCCTGTGGTTTAATCGGTCATTTCGCCCAAGCCATCAGCGGCAGCATGCTGTACCGCAAAACCAGTTTTTTACTCAACGGCTTGGACACGCAAGTGTTTCCCAGCCACATTGACATTGTCGATGACCCGTTTATCAAACAAGGCATGGGCAGCAGCTACTTCGACGATGAAGGCGTCGCCACACAACGTCGCACATTGATTGATCACGGCGTTTTGCAGGGGTATTTGTTGTCCGTGTACACCGCACGAAAACTAAATATGACACCGACGGGCAACGCCAGCGGCTCGCACAACTTATCACTGAAAAGCCGTCGCACCAAAAAAACCGATGACTTGGGCGAAATGCTGCGCAAGCTTGGCACGGGCTTATTTGTCACCGAGCTGCTCGGTCAAGGTGTGAACTACGTCACTGGCGACTACTCACGCGGTGTCGGTGGCTTTTGGGTGGAAAACGGCGTGATAGTTCACGCGGTCAGCGAAGTGACGATAGCGGGCAATTTGAAAGACATGTTCATGAACATCAGCGCCGTCGGTGCCGATGAGTTGGTGCGCGGCACGAAAGTGACGGGTTCAATACTGCTTCAAAAAATGACGGTTGCGGGGTGATTGCGGATGCGGGGAAATGTTAAAGGAACTCTATAACGCCATCCATTCCCCATATGCTTTCTGACGTGCGACAAATGCGATAAAAAACGGGCCGAATAATCGGCCCGTTTTTTATGTTTAATCATGCTTCTTTTTGTAGTTCAGCACAAAATACGCCAAACACCCAAACACAATCGCCCAAAAAGCACTGCCGAGTTGAAACAGTGTCACGCCCGATGCGCAGGTCATGAACGTCACCAGCGCGGCTTCGCGCTCGGAGGGCTGTGTGTGGGTGCTCATCGCATTGCTTAAGCCCGTGAGAATCGCGCCGAGCAAGGCGAGTCCGGCCAAAATCGTGATGAGCTCGGTGGGTAAACCTAAGAAAAAGGTGACCAGTACGCCAGCGAAACAGCCGAGTATGATGCTGAATACACCACACCAAAGCCCTGCAATGTAGCGTTTGGCATGGTCGGGGTGGGATTCTTTTTCGGTGCAAATCGCGGCGGTGATGGCGGCAAGGTTGATGCCGAAGTTGCCAAACGGTGCGGTGATGAGCGCGAGAAATGAGGTCAAACCGACCAAAGGCTTGGCAGGTGCGGCCGCCGCATCGTAGCCCGAGCTGCGCAGCACGGCGATGCCGGTGATCTGTTGGCCGGTGAGTGTAATTAATGCCAGCGGCAAGCCGATGTTCAGCACCGATGACAGCGTGAACTCAGGCATGGTGAAGACAGGCACGGCCAGATGCAGCGGCACATGCGGCACGGCATGTCCCTGTACGCCAAACACATACACACAGCCGACAATCAAAACGGCAAGCACCGCATAGCGCGCGAAAAATCGTTTGCCGATGAGGTATGTGCCGAGCATGATGAGTGTCAATGCGGTGTTCGAGCCCAGCGATGTGAATGTCTTAATCCCGAAGTTAAATAAAATCCCTGCGAGCAGAGCCGCCGCAATGCTTTTGGGTATGCGGTTCATCACCGCATCAAAAGTCCCTGACATGGCAATCATAAAAATCACCAGAGATGCGACGATAAATGCCGCAATCGCTTGCGGATAAGGCACGCCAACCAATGACGTGATGAGAAACGCCGCCCCTGGGGTTGACCAAGCCGTGATAATCGGCACCCGCGTCGTCCAGCTCAACACAAAACCCGCCAAGCCAAACGTCACACACAGCGCCCACAGCATTGATGTGGTTTGCTCTGGGGTGAGTGCGCCTGCTTGCGCGGCCTGAATCACAATCGCCAGCGGGCCGCCGTAGCCCGCGAGAATCGCGACAAATGCGGCGGTCAGTGCAGTGGGTGAGAGGTCTTTTTTAATCTGTGCAAAGCTGAGTTTTTGGGTGAGGGTATGGTTCATATTGACATTTGGGTGGTTGATGGGGTGGGTAAATCACGTGTGAAATACGATTAAAAAATATTGAGCGTGCCCGAGGCAAAAGGCATCACACGTCCGCCGATACTGATGGCACCATCGGCGGTGACGCTCAGATGCAGGTGGTTCGGTCGGCCAATCGACTCGGCTTGTGTGACATGCCATGATAGCGGCGCAAGGCCTTGTGCGTGCGCCCACGCGCCGAGATTGCAGTTGGCAGAACCTGTGCCGGGGTCTTCGATGACGGCTTGGTTCAGGTTGAAAAAATAACGCGAGGTGACTTCATGTCTCGCTTCGTGCCACAGGTAAATGTTTAAGTGGGCTGGGTCAACGGCCGAGTCGATCAGCGCATGCAAATCGGGTTGGGCACGGTTGACCGCGGCACTGCTGGCCAGCGGCACGATGAGTTGCCACGTGCCTGCATTCATCCACAGAGCAGGGGATTGGATGTCGTGCTCCTCAAGTTGCAAAGCAGCGGCGATGTGCGCATGACTAAATGAAGGCACTTGTGATTGATAGCCGCTGAGGGTGAGGCGATACACACCGTCGCTGTGGTGAATGGCGACCGTTTTCGCATTGGTTTGTAATGTGAAATCATCGGGCAGGTTTAAGTTTTGGTGCAACCACGCC
>CALMCK010000107.1 GCA_937862845.1 uncultured Burkholderiaceae bacterium
GGCTTTCCACGTGTTGATTTGTTTCCACCATTTGGCGATTTTACTCGCATCTGGTCTGTCTTCGAGCTCGCTCATTTGTGCGAGCATGTCTTTTAAGACTTCTTTGACATCGCCGACAATCGGCACATCTGCTCGGACGCGTTTAGAAATCGACGATGGATCGATGTCGATGTGAATGATTTTGCGCGAGACTGAGCCAAAGTGCTTCGGATTGCCAATCACTCGATCGTCAAAACGTGCGCCAATAGCGATGATCACATCGGCATTTTGCATGGTCATGTTGGCTTCATACGTGCCGTGCATCCCAGGCATGCCAAGGTAATGCGGGCTGTCTGCGCGGCAACCGCCCAAACCCATTAACGTGTTGACGCAAGGATAGCCAAAAGCATTGACGAATTCATTCAATTCAGGGGCTGCATTGCTCAAAATCACGCCGCCGCCTGTGTAAATCAGCGGGCGCTCTGCATGGATTAAGTATTGCAGCGCTTTGCGTATTTGACCAGAGTGACCTTTGGTCACTGGGTTGTACGAGCGCATTTCGATGGTTTCTGGGTATTCGAATTTGCATTTCATGTTTGAGACATCCTTGGGGATGTCAATCAACACGGGACCGGGACGGCCAGTGCTCGCGATGTGAAATGCTTTTTTGATGGTGCTCGCCAATTGACGAACATCTTTCACGAGGAAATTGTGTTTCACGCAAGGGCGTGTGATGCCGACCGCATCGGATTCTTGGAACGCATCCTGACCAATCATGCCTGTGGGCACCTGACCGGAGATAATCACCATCGGAATGGAGTCGTAGTATGCCGTCGCAATCCCTGTCACAGCATTGGTCAGACCTGGGCCGCTGGTGACCAGCGCCACGCCGACTTTATTGCTCGTGCGCGAATACGCATCCGCTGCATGCACGGCTGCTTGCTCGTGACGCACAAGGATGTGCTCGATGGAATTTTGTTGGTATAACGCGTCGTAAATATATAAAACCGAGCCGCCTGGGTATCCAAAAATGTGCTCGACATTTTCAGCTTGCAGACTCTTTACGAGGATTTCGGAGCCGGTGAATTCATTTGACATAATGATAGTCCTTTCAAGGTCAAATAAAAGTCTTCGCCAAGGGTTGCGCTGCTACGATGTTTGTTGTTAAATTTGTGTTGCTTATTAACCAAACCAAATCGGTTAAAGAGTTTAACCATCCAAACACCAGCCACCACACCACCTAAAAAGCAAAGGTTCTTTGAGATTGATTGGATGCGAGCGCGGCGATTGTGTCACCTACTCGCAAACAAGAAAATGGTTTATCAAACCGAGCGGGTAATGCTTCGGGTCAAAAACCAAGAAAAACAGTACATTACTGCGATAACCGCGCTTCGTCAAGCCATTTTGTCAAAATTCGCTTAAAAACCACCAACGGGTGGGGGTTTGGTGCTGAAATCGCCTTTTGGATCAAGCGTCGCTCACATTGACAGAATGCTCTCGAATTTTATGGAAAGTCACCTCTGGAAAACGTTTTTCAGACAGCTCCAATGAGACACGGTGGCCCGCGAGATAAGTCAGATTGCCTGCGGCATCCACGGCTAAATTATTGACTTCTGTTTTTTCAAACTCCGCGAGTTTGGCGCGATTGTCCGAGCTGATCCAGCGGGCGGTGAAAATACTCGCGGTTTCAAACACCGCGTCAACGCCGTATTCCGCCATGAGGCGATGTGCGACCACGTCAAACTGCAGCACACCGACCGCGCCGAGAATCGCGTCTGAGCCATTCATCGGCTTAAAGACCTGCACTGCGCCCTCCTCGCCCAACTGTTGGAGGCCTTTTTGCAATTGCTTGATTTTCAGCGGATTTTTAATTCGTGCCACGCGGAATAATTCTGGGGCAAAAAACGGAATACCGGTAAACGCCAGTTTTTCGCCTTCTGAAAACGTATCGCCGATTTGGATGTTGCCATGATTCGGGATGCCGATGATGTCACCCGCGTAAGCCTCTTCGATGATTTCTCGGTCATGCGACATGAATGTGACCACCGAATTGGCCGCGACATCCCGATTGAGTCGAATGTGGCGCATCTTCATGCCGCGCTCAAACTGACCCGAGCACACGCGTAAAAACGCAATGCGGTCACGGTGTTTCGGATCCATGTTTGCTTGAATTTTAAACACAAAACCAGAGAATTTTTCTTCATCAGGTTTCACCACGCGTACCGTCGCATCACGCGGCTGCGGCTGCGGCGCCCAATCTATCAATGCATCGAGGATTTCACGCACGCCAAAATTATTAATCGCTGAACCGAAAAACACAGGCGTCAGCCGACCCGCAAGAAATTCCGCCACATCGAACGGTGGCAACACACCCTGCACCAGTTCAATCTCCGCACGCAATTGCTCCATTTCGGAAGGAAATAGTTCCATCAAGCGAGGATTATCAATGCCTTTAATCACCTCAACATCGAGCGTCAATTTCTCAGTGCCCGCCTCAAACAAAAGCACTTCATCGCGCAACAAATGATACACACCACGAAAATGCTTGCCCATGCCAATCGGCCATGTAATCGGCGCGCATTGGATGTTCAACACATTTTCAACCTCATCGAGCAAATCAAGCGACTCACGCACCTCGCGGTCGTATTTATTCATGAAGGTCACAATCGGCGTGTGCCGCAAACGACAAACATCAAGCAATTTAATGGTCTGCGCCTCAACACCTTTGGCCGCATCAATCACCATCAAGCCCGAATCAACCGCCGTCAACACGCGATACGTGTCCTCCGAGAAGTCTTGGTGACCTGGTGTGTCAAGCAAATTAACGGTGTGGTCTCGGTAGTCAAATTGCATGACCGACGACGCGACCGAAATCCCACGTTGTTTCTCAATATCCATCCAGTCCGACGTCGCGAATTTGCCCGTCTTTTTACCCTTCACCGTACCCGCTTGCTGAATCGCGCCCGAGAACAACAACAGCTTCTCCGTCAACGTGGTTTTACCCGCATCGGGATGCGAGATGATGGCGAATGTGCGGCGATGCGCGACTTCGTGGGCGAGTTCAACTTGAGACATGGACATGAGACAGCCTAATGTATAAATGGGGTGCAAAGCCGAGCATTATACAGCCTTGGCTGACCTTGAGCAGCGCTTTATAATGCACTGTGCAAATGACTGCCTCAAAGCGCAAAAAATGCGATTGGACAATGTCCATCGCATCGATGCGCCAACGTTAACAAGGACAAATGAGTCTGAGCGCCAAAGTCTAACGTGCAAAAAATAAATAATGCTACAAATACTGGTGAATGCGGCGCAAGGTCTCCGCCACATCGGTGTAACTATGGGGAATGAAAATAGAATCCCCACCCTGTCGCAAAATCAAAGACGGGAAACCCTGACCGCCCAAGCTGCGCGCAAAATCAAAATCGCGTTGCAATAATTGCTCCGTTTCTGGGGCGTGCAGTTGCTCGGCAAACCACGCACCGCCCAACCCAAGCTCGATCGCCAGCGCAATCAACGTGTCATCGTCTGAAGGGTTGCGGGCTTGCTCATAATAAGCTTTTTGGATGGCATAAATCATCGCCTCCTCCAGTTCAGGCGCAGCCTGCTTCGCTATCAGCACCGCACGGCAAGCAGGGTAAGTCGAGCGGCGCGGTGAGCATTGTTGCCAAAAATCAAAATTAAAGCGAGTGCCGGGGATTTTTTCCTCAATCGTGCGCCACGTTTGCGCTAATTTTTGCTGCAACTCAAGAGGCATGGCCTCCGTCGAGTCTGGCGCAAGGCCACCGACCAAATAATCGATTTTCACCTCGTTTTGCAAGGCTTGCTTTACTTCCTGCCACACAGGACGAAAACCCCAGCACCAGCTGCACATCGGGTCATGAACGTAGTACAGCACTGTTTTTTCGTCAGACATAATAAGAGCTTCAATAATTTTAATGCATCATAATAGCAGAAAGCCCATACGAAGAAATTCTGCTGGGCTTTCTGAAATGGGCCAAGTGGCAGTTGGCGAAGTTTAAATATATTGTTTTAAATCATAGCCTTACAATCAATCGAATCCGACCCCATTGATTACCCTTAATTGCAAGTGGTGTGCCGGGTGCAGCAACATAGACCGTGACTGTATGTGCCATGCTATTCCTTCGTTTTAAATAGTTTTTTTAAAAAATAACTCAAAATAAAGCATGCACCAAATAGCCAAGGATATAAAATCCCCCATACTAACGCTGCATCACGTTCATCAAGCAACATCAATTGAAATATGAGCATTACTATATTAAGCATTAGGAGATTTATTAAAGTAAATGGCTTAGAAGCAAACTTAAAAAGCATTAATACAACTGTAATAAAGTGCGGTAAAGCCATCCATAAATAATTGTCTAAAAAAAATTTATCAACATGTCTCCAATCTAAAGTCCCATGTGAATATAAAACAAAGGAATGTACCAGCGCAGGGAAAACAAGTAGTAGAAAAAGTACCGGATAAAAACATTTTTTTAGCATTATATTGCGTCTCCATCATTTAATCTTAATATTGGCAATACAGAGGTGGCTCAACAAAATTGAACAACCCGATAAAATCAACGGGGTCAGACTCGCTTGATTGCAAGCCATTGATTTAAAAAACATCTTTATCTCGAAACGACACCCGCAGCCACCATGAACTCAACAGATTGCGATTTCCCGACCTTCGCTGGCCTGCATTGAATCATAAATACGACCCGCCTGCAAACCACCCCTCAAAAAAACGCTTGTATCCCCGTCTGCGCGCGTCCGAGTATCAGCGCATGGATGTCGTGTGTGCCTTCGTAGGTGTTGACCACTTCGAGGTTGACCAGATGGCGGGCGACGCCGAACTCGTCAGCAATGCCATTGCCGCCGAGCATGTCGCGGGCGAGGCGGGCGACGTCGAGGGCTTTGCCGCAGGAGTTG
>CALMCK010000108.1 GCA_937862845.1 uncultured Burkholderiaceae bacterium
GATTATTGTGATTTGCATTGGCGGCTTGATGGATTCGGAGTTGTCGATACGCGCGCAGGTTTTGCTCATGGGTAAAACACCGTTTGCGGACAGTGTCGGCCGTGTGCCCGACAGCGGCGTGTTGTCCAGTGGCACGCTGAGTTACCGCGGCAATATTTTGGTGCCCGAAGGCAAAGCCGTCGACCATACAAACATCGATTACAACCAAGAGACGCGCTTGGTTCAGACTTTACCGTTTTACATCAAGCTTGATCGTTTTATCATTGATTATTATTCAACGGGCATGCCCAAGCGATTTGCCAGTGAGGTCACGGTGCAGGACAAAGCCACTGGTGAGACGTTTCAGCAAACCATTGAGGTCAATCATCCCTTGCGCTATAAAGGCGTGGCGGTGTATCAATCATCGTTCGCCGATGGTGGCTCGCAACTCAAGCTCGGTATTTACCCAATGACAGGCACGGTCGCGCAAGCCGCATCGGTCGATGCGCAGATGTTCAAAAACCAAGCCGTGAGCTATGCGGGTCAGGACTACACCATTGAGTGGCGCGAGTTCAAGCCGATTAATGTTGAAAATTTCGCAGGCAATGTGCCCAGTGACGCGCAGGATATTTCGCCACTCGAGCATGCGATGCGCCCGACAGGCGTTCGCAAAGAGTTTCAAAATCTCGGGCCGATGATTCAGTTTGTGTTGCGCGATTCAAAAGGTCAAGGTGCGGAGTATCGCAACTACATGACGCCCGTGAATATGGGCGGTGCGCCGATGATTTTGAGTGGTGTGCGCCGAGATGTGAATGAAGACTTTCGCTACCTTTACATCCCTGCCGATGCGGATCAAACCATCGGTGATTTTATGCGGCTGCGCGCCGCACTGTCCAATACTGCCATGCGTGAACGCGCCATTCACAGCTATGGTGCGACGCTGAGTGCCTCGACGAATAGCGAGTTGTTTTCCAAAGGCACGGAACGTCTGTTGGGTGTTTATGCACAGGGCGGATTGGATCGTTTGGGGCAATTAATCGAGGCGGACGTGCCTGAGACCGAGCGTGATAAAATGGCCGATGGCATGACAAAAATCCTAACCGCCACGCTCAGCGAATTGCTCAATGCCGCGCGTGCCGATGAAGGGTTGGCGCCTTTGGTTGATTCTGCGGAGCACCAGCAGTTCATGCGCCGCTTGCTGCTCGCATACTCAGACAGTTTGAGTTATGGTGCGCCTGTGATGGTGCAGTTGCAAGGTTTCGAGCATGTGCAGGCCTCGGTGTTTCAGATGACGCGCTCACCAGGGCAGTTTTGGGTTTACCTTGGCTCGCTCATGCTGGTGATTGGCGTGTTGTCGATGACCTTTATTCGCGAACGCCGGGTGTGGTTGCACATCAAGCCGAATGACGACGGTGGGCAAACACTCACATTGGCAGCCAGCAGCACGCGGCGCACTTATGATTATTTGTCGCGCTGGGACAGCATTAAAAACGCATTGAGCACGTTGTAACCACTTTAAATTTTCTGGGTGAAAATATGAAACCAATCAGTCAAAACACGCAATCGATTGCCATCGCGCCACTGGAGCGAACGGCGACTTCGTGGTATCGCCGTTCATGGGGCGACGTGCTGTTTGCCCTCGTCGTGATTGCGCTCGGCGTTTATGGCGGCATGAAAAACCATGCGCTCATGGATGTCTATGAAGAGGTGATTTTAGTGGGCACCGTATTGACAGTGATTGCTCTGGGTTGGTTTTGGCGACCGCTGCAATGGGTGACGGTTGTTGTGGCGTTTTTGTCCTTGTCCGCCATTGCTTTTTATGCGGGTGATTTGGCGCGTGGTGATAAAGTTTTTTGGCTCAAATACATGCTGGCGTCGCAGCCCGCAGTGCTGTGGATGAGTGTGTTATTTGTTTTATCGACGTTGTTGTATTGGGTGAATTTATTTGTGCCGCGCGAGACCATCGGCTGGCTCGCCTCGCGTTTGGCGTATGCGGCGCTGACCTTGGGTTTGGTCGCATTGATGGTGCGCTGGCACGAGTCTTATCTAATCGGTGCTGATGTCGGACACATTCCTGTGTCGAACTTATACGAAGTGTTTATTTTGTTCTCACTGATGACCGCCGCCTTTTATTTGTACTATGAGGATCACTACCGAACCCGACAGCTCGGCGCTTTTGTCATGATTGTGGTGTGTGCTGCGGTTGGCTTTTTGCTTTGGTACAGTGTCGAGCGCGGCGCGCACGAGATTAAACCCTTGATTCCAGCATTGCAATCGTGGTGGATGAAAATCCACGTGCCTGCCAACTTTGTCGGCTACGGCACCTTTTCAGTGGCCGCCATGGTCGGCTTTGCCTACTTAGTGAAATACTTGGGCACGCCGTTGGACCGATTGCCCGATGGCTTGCGCGAGCATGCCAATCTGTCATTGCAAGGCTTGAGCGTGGCCGACGGTGAACGAATTCATCGACAAAAAACCCGCGTGCTCACACTCGTGTTGTGGGTGCTTGGCGCCATGTTGTTTGTCGTGCCATTGATGTTCCGCCCCAACGTGACGGCGGAGTATTTCTCAACCTACTGGCTGGTCTACTTTGGTTTTGGCCTCATCATGGTTGGTGTGATTCTCACGGTGCGCCATCGTCTGGCCAGCGTATTGCCAGACTTCGCCGTGCTCGACGATGTCATGTATAAAGCCATCTCGGTCGGCTTCGTGTTTTTCACCATCGCCACCATCCTCGGCGCACTCTGGGCCGCCGATGCTTGGGGTAAGTACTGGAGCTGGGACAACAAAGAAAACTGGGCGTTGATTGTCTGGCTCAACTACGCCGCATGGCTGCACCTGCGCCTTGTCAAAGGCTTGCGTGGCGTCTACAGCGCATACTGGGCGTTGATTGGCTTGCTCGTGACCAGTTTCGCGTTTTTAGGGGTGAATATATTTTTATCAGGGCTGCACTCCTACGGAGGTATTTAAACCCGCGGCGAGATAATGCAACAAAAGTGGAAAATGAGTTGACGAAGTGGCGAAAGCATCTTATAATTTCGTTCTCTTTTGAAGTGCGGGAATAGCTCAGCTGGTAGAGCGCAACCTTGCCAAGGTTGAGGTCGCGAGTTCGAGTCTCGTTTCCCGCTCCACGTTTTTTAAAGGGAAGTTATATTAACTTCCCTTTTATGTTTTAAAAAGCTGTGTCCAGCTGGGACGCAGCACGCCAAACAAGCATTGGCGGGATGGCAGAGTGGTCATGCAGCGGCCTGCAAAGCCGTGAACGCCGGTTCGATTCCGACTCCCGCCTCCAATGCGACAGAATGGCGCCCGGGTGGTGAAATTGGTAGACACAGCGGACTTAAAATCCGCCGCTTACCTGAATAAG